>PMDK01000085.1:0-17699 GCA_003154425.1 Ignavibacteriota bacterium | reverse complement strand
CTTGACGAGCACTTTGGTCTTGCGGGCCTCCGCGGCAAGCAACTGCCGGCGCTCGAATTTCAGTCTGAGCGCGATGTATTCACTGAGCGGCAGCGATTCCGGGATCTTCGCGTCGACACCCCCCACGGTTTCGCGAAAGACGACGCGGTTCCCCGTGGAATCGAGCGTCATCTCCCTGCGGTAGGACGCGGCGCGATTCAGCGCGAAGAGCGGGTACGTCCGCTCCGGAAACGCCTTCACGACCGGGTCGTCCCGGCGGGCGTACACGAAGTCGCGCAGGCGCTCGGTCGAATCCTTGTCCACCACGTATGTCGTGTCGCTGATGACGAACCTCCGTCGGGCGACCAGGAGCGAGTCGGCACGGACGGAGTCCCGGTGGGTCGAGTCGGCGTGTGCGGCAAGGAGGCTGTCGGCGTGGGTGCGGGGGATCCTGCCCGGAGACCAGGGAGCAGGCGTCGTGTCGGGGGGACTCACCGAAAAGCCGGGGAGCGGATCGGACGCCCCGCCCGGGGGCAGCCCGGAGCCGGACACTGTCCCCGGAGCCGCAAAGACAATAATCAGTCCGCCCGCCGCGGCCGCCAGGAAGGCCGCGTCGAGAAGGTGTCTGCGGAGGATTGATGAAGCCTGATGGAGCAAGGAGTCCAGGTCCGTTGTTTTGTTTGCCACGTGCCGGCCGGGGGAATGCCACCGGGGGCTGACAGGAGCGCTGATGGTGAACCGCTCCTCAATCGTTAGCAAGCACTCTCGATACGGACTCCTCGCTGAATGCGAAAGGCATTTTCAAGATACCACCTGGGCAAGACAATTGCAAGGCGGAACGCGAATTGGAAAAGAGGGCGCTCCGCGGTATATTACGGCACCATGCGCGGCAGCCTCCGACAAAAGTTGCTCACCGAACGCTATATCCTGCGCGCCCACCTGGGGCCGTTTGCGTTCTCCCTCATGACGCTGATGTTCGTGTTCCTCCTGCAGTTCATAATGAAATTCATCGACCACCTTGTCGGGAAGGGGCTCACCCCGTGGGTGATCATGGAACTCATCGCCCTCAGCCTGTCCTGGATGCTCGTTCTGGCGGTCCCCATGTCCGTGCTCGTCGCCACGCTGATGGCGTTCGGGGACCTTTCATCGAGGAACGAGATTACCGCCATGAAGGCATGCGGCATGAGCACCTACAGGATGATGCTCCCCGTCTTCGCCGGTGCCCTCGCCGTGGGACTCGCGCTCCTCTGGTTCAACAACGACGTCCTGCCGGACGCCAATCACAGACTGAGGACGCTGACGATCGACATCAATCGGAAGAAGCCGACGATCAACCTGCGGAACGGCATCTTCTCCCAGGACATCCCAGGCTACTCCATCCTGGTCCGCAGGACGTTCGAGAAGACCAACGATCTCGAAGGGGTGACGCTGTTCGACTACACCAACCCGGGGGTGAACGTCTGCATCACGGCCGAGCGGGGTACCATCTCCTTCTCTCCCGATTTCCGCAAACTCATCATGGACCTCAGGCGTGGTGAAATCCACGAGCTCGACCTGCAGAGGATGATGGCGTACCGGAAAATCCGGTTCGAGAGCCACCGGATCGCGATGGATGTCGAAGGGTTCGATTTCACACGGTCGTCCGAATCCGCATTCCAGCGCGGCAACAGGGAGCTCGGCGCCCCGGCCATGATGGTCATCGTCGACAGCCTGAAGCGGGGGCGCGAGGATGTCGTGGAGGGGCTGCGCGCACGCACGGCGCGGGAAGCCGACTCGCTTGCCGCCGGGCAGAGCGTGAGTGCCCTTTCCCCGTACGTGTATGCCCCCGGGACGGCGACCGGGTATGCCGCGCTGAACGACGCCCGTGCGTTCAGCACCATGGTGGCCACGGAACTTTTCCGGATGGAGAATTTCGACCGCCAGATCGACCAGTACATGGTGGAGATTCACAAGAAATACGCAATTCCCATGGCGTGCCTCGTCTTCATCCTTATCGGTGTGCCGCTCGGGATCATGGCCCGCCGGGGCGGATTCGGGACCGCGGCGACGCTCAGTCTCGGTTTCTTCGTCCTCTATTATGCATGCCTGATCGGCGGTGAGAAGCTCGCCGACCGCGGCATACTCTCCCCCTTCACCGGGATGTGGTCGGCAAACATCATCATCGGCCTCATGGGGATCTACCTGACCGTGCGGGTGGCCAGGGAGACGGTCTTCATCCACTGGTCGTTCCTCACGCGGCTGGTCCCCCGGAGGTGGCGGCCGCGCCTGGAGACGACACCGGACGGAGATCCCCCCGAGCCGTGAAACTCCTCGATAAATCCATCATCCGCCAGTTCCTCTCCACCGCGCTTTTCTCGCTTGTCGCGGTCCTCCTCGTGTTCATCGTGATCGACGTGATGGAGAAGCTCGACGACTTCATCGACAAGCAGGCAGGCTGGGGAATCATCGTGCAATATTACATCTTCTTCATCCCCGAGATCATCAAGCTCATCATCCCCGTCGCCATGCTCCTGGCGAGCCTGTTCGTCACGGCCCGGCTCTCGACGCAAAACGAGCTGACCGCGATGAAATCGAGCGGGATCAGCCTCTACCGCATCATGGCGCCGTTTGTCTGTGTCGCGCTCACGGTCAGCGCCGTCGCGGTCTACTTCAACGGCTGGGTCGTCCCCTTTGCGAACCAGAAGAAATTCATGATCGAGCGGGTCTACCTTCACAAGGATGTCGTGAGCGCGTCCGGGGCCAACATCTATATCCAGGACACCCGCACGCGCATTCTCTCGCTCGGATATTTCGACGACACAAGAAACATCGCGACGCGGGTGAGCATACAGGACTTCAGCCCGGCGGACCCGACGGTGATGACCGACCGCATGGACGCCGTCAGCATGGCCTGGGACTCGGCCTCCCGGAGCTGGACGCTCTACACCGGCACCCGGCGATGGTTCAACAATGACAGGGAGCAGCTCGAGCAGTTCACCACCAGACCCGCCGGAAAGCTTCATTTCGACCCTGACGATCTCCGCAAAAAGCAGGAGAAGCCCGACGAGATGGACTATTACACACTCCAGCAGTTCATCCGGAATCAGCAGGATGCCGGGCAGGACGTCGCCCGCTGGCTCGTGGACTTCTACAGCAAGATCTCGTTCCCCTTCGCGAGTGTGATCGTCGTGCTCTTCGGGGTCCCGTTCGCCTCTCAGAAGCGCCGCGGGGGGGTCGGCGTCCAGCTCGGGATCAGTCTCCTCATCTGCTTCATCTACCTCATTTTCATGAAGGTGAGCCAGGTGTTCGGATACAACGGAGACGTCGACCCGCTGCTTACCGCATGGTCCGCGAACATCATTTTCCTCGGGGGAGCGGTCTTTGTCATGGTGAGGGTGAAGAAGTAGGGGCTCACAGTCCCCAGGAGAGACGCAGGACGGGGACGGTGGCGTAGCCGCCGTCCACGGGGATCGTCTGCGAGCCCACCGAGGCATGCAGCCCCCGGTTGTACGACCCGGCACTCAGCGCGGCGTCCACGGCGCTGACGATGTGATTGACCAGCGCAATCGCCACGAAGGTGCTCGCCGTCGTGTAATCCGTGTTCGCCTTCCCCCGCTCACCTGCATAATAGAGAAGCTCCGCCGAAAGCTGGTTCCCGTACGTAAACGACGGGGGGGCGTCGTCCCATCCCTGGTTGAACTGGGGGTACTTCCCGATCAGCTCGTAATATTGCTGTGTGTTGTACGCAGGGAGCATGTGCGAATAGTACTGCCCGGCGGCGGTCGAGGCGATGTCGGATTCCATCCTGTTCAATTCCGTCCAGTTGACGCGCATCCACGGGGGATATGCCTGTGTCCCGGGGATGATCACCTGGTAGTTCCCTCCGGCCGGGGCATAATGGCTCAGCGCATACTGCGCGTAGTTCACGACGCTCCAGTGGGCGTTGGCATAGTTCTGGAAGTAATTCGTCTGGCGGTCCCCCTTGTGATCGTAATTGTACGCCAGCACCCAGAGTGCGGCTTCCGCGGCGAGGAAGATCGCTGACTTAAGATAGCTCTCCGAATAGAATTCCCCGGCACCGGGCAGCACGAACGACAATCCGCCGGCGAGCCAGGGGGACTTCCGAGGCGCACCGGAAGGATCGGCTGCGCCTTCCCGCGCGATCGCCGGGAATTCCGACACGCCCGTGAAATCGATCCGGGCGTTCCCGCTCAGCCTCACCTCGGGGGCATCACCGCGGAGAACAACGCTGGAACTGTGCTCCCCCGCACGCCCCATCGCGCTCACCGACACGATCGCGAAGACCAGAATCCACCTGTACGTCATCGTATTCTCCCTTCATTCAGTCGAGATCGAACCCGAAAAGGACGCCGAAGTAGAACCGCCATTCTTTCCCGTAGGTCACGAATTCATTGCTGCTCCGGACATACCGTTCGAACCTGTTGAAACCGTATGCCGCATCAAAAAAGAAGCGGGTCGGATACGAATAGAACGAGTACGATTCGAGCCGCAGCTCGGCCCNNGTTTGTCGAAGTAGATCTGCAGGAAGCGGACGTCGAGGTTGCTCGAGATCGGAAACCGGTATGTGAGGGTCGCGACAGCGAGATCGTTGCCGCCGATCGAATAGAACGGGTACCCCTTCATCCCGATCAGTCCGCCGCCGTAGAAATCGAAGAACTCGTCGACCGGGGGTCCGATGATCGTCCCTCCCCTGACCGAAGCGGTGAGCGTGTGGTTCCTGAAGAAAAACGGGATGTGCTCCTGCCATGTCATTTCGAGACGGGTGAAGTTCACGGTCTTGTACACCGGACGGAGCCCGGAGGACGTCATCTCGTACTGGCCGTCGCCGTTGAAGTTGTTCAGCTCCCTCCCGAGCCGGAGCATCACGCGCCGCCCTGCGGGGTTGATGTCCATCGTGCTCGAGGGGGTGATCGCGTCGAGCTTGTACGTCAGGTTGAATGTATTCGCAATCAGGTAGAGATCGCCGGACGACGGGATGAGCGACGGAGGATTGGTCTCGGGATCGATGAAGTTGTCGATGATCGACGTGTACCGGCTGTGGGCGTACCGGAACTCGAGGTTGCCGAATTGCGATGCGAACGTGCCGTTCAATGCAAAGTCGAATTCGAGAAGATCGTACGTCACCGACACCGGGATTGTCGAAGCGGGGAGCGAGATTTCGTTGCCGGTCTTGCGGGTGACATTGTAGATTTCGACACTCGCCTGCGGGGCGATGCCGAGGCTGTACAGGAGCGGTATCTTGTCCCTGTAAAAGAACTGCAGGAAGAGATCCCTCTCCATCTGGCGGTTGATCGCCGCCCCCGCGAAGAATCCTATTTTCTCGAGGACATCATTCGAGAAAATGTACAGCCCGGGCTTGATCAGGTCGAGAGCCTTGTTCCTCGGATTGTAGTTGTCAACGCGCAGGAACGGCACATATGTCACGCTCGTGAATATGTTCCTGTACGGCTTCGCGTTTGCGGGAGCGATCGCCCTGTCGTCGTACGACCTGAGCGCCGACCAGTCGAACTGCGGGGAGTTCCGGGACGCCGATGCCTCAGGGAGGCCGGGGGGAAGCCGGTACGATCCCTCTGTGCGGGAGTAGTGGAAATCTCCGTCGGCGAGCACTCCCGGGTCGGCGAGCCTGTAGATCTTGTATCCATGGGAGGTGTACGCGGAATAGACGATGTCCCCCGACGCATTGACCGTCGGGCAGAACGCGCCCCCGATGACGTTCGTCACCTGCGCGACCGAGCCCGAGGTGAGGTCATACGAATAGAGGTTGAAGATGCCTGTACGATCCGAGGAAAAGACGATCCTGGAGCCGTCGGGCGTAAACACACCCGTTCTCGCGTCGTCGTCTCCCGTGATGATGAACCTGAGTCCCGACCCGTCCGGGTGAATCTCCGCGATACTCCGGCCGTCTTTCATCGAGTAGTCGAAAATGAGACGGTCGCCCGAAGGGGACCATTTCGGGTTGTAGACCTGCTCTCCCTGGTCGTACCGGGTTATCAGACGCTCGTCCGTCCCATCGACCGCGGCGAGGGCGAGGTTCGTGGTCCCGTCGGCGTTGACGACGTAGGCGAGCGTCTTTCCGTCGGGCGATACGGAAGGCTGCAATGCGCGCCTCCCGCGTGTTATGCGCGTCTCCTTCTCCGTCCTGAAGTCAAACCTGTAGATGTCGAATTGAAGATACCAGTGCGGATTATCCCGCGTGTGCTTCGCATAGAAGATGCTGTTCCCGTCCGGAGACCAGGCCGGCGACGTCCCGACACCGGGGCGCACGAGTGCTTCCTTCCCCGTCGCGAGATCATACACGTAGAGGGAGGAAAGACCCCAGTAGTCTCCCCCTTTCGCGCTGACGTAGGCGAACTTCTTCCCGTCCGGAGAATATGCGGGATACAGGTTTGCGAACCCCGTCATGTCACCGGCCCGGCAGCAGGGCCAGGACCGGGCCCCCGGCGAAGGAGGGAATTCGTCCCGGGCGATCATCGACTCGATCTTCTGCAGCTCCCCCGGATCAACGACCGCCCCGGTCGAGTCAAATTTCACCGGCTCGCCTTCACGAATGCTCGTCCGGACCCGGGCAACCCGCTCTCCGTAATCTCTCCGGACTTCCGATCTCCATTCCTCGTACACGTCGCCGCCGTTCTTCCCGACCGCCCGGCGGATGGCCCCGTCGATACTCACTTCCGTCAGCGTCGAGAGGTTCCGCGAAATATCGGCGAGCGCGTTCTCCCCGTACTTCCGGGCGATATAGCTGACGAACGCGAACCCGGAGTTATACGACGACTCGTTGCCGAGGCTCGTCTTGCCGAAGACCCCCATCTCCTCCCACGTGAGCATGGTTCCGTCGAGCGCGTAGGAACGGAGAATCATGTCGCGGTGAGAATCCCAGAAGTCATAGCGCAGGTCGTTCCGGTTGTACTGCGCGACTCCCTCGGCGAACCAGGCCGGGACCAGGAAGCCGGACACGGGATACGAGACGACCACGTTCGGATAGCCGTAGAGGACATCGGGCCTCCGCTCGGATTCGTATCCAAGCCACTGCAGATAAATCGCCGGCACGCGCCTCCCGAACTTCATCGAGGTCTGCACCTGCACGATGTGCGTGAACTCGTGCGTGACGACATTCCTCAGCCAATTATGCGTCCCCCGGAGCTCGTAGTCCATGCTGGGGGCATAGAGCTCGATCTTGTTGTCGAAAAAATACGCCGCCCCGTTGGAGATGTCGTCATAGTCCCTGATGACAAAGCTCACCTTCTCCGAGGGCTTGTGGTCATAGAGAGACGTCACAGGCTCATAGATGTCCTCCGCAATCTTCGCGACGGTCCGGCCTGTCCGTTCGGCCCCCTCGTGGTAGTGGACGAAGAAGTGGGCCGTCTCGATCGTCTTCCACACAAGTTCCGGATGGTTGAAGTCTTCCTGGGCCGCGCCGCGGGATGCGAGGAGGTGGATGAGCAGAAGTGCCGCGGCTGACCGGAAGGCAGAGGTCTTCATGAATCGGAGGGTGTCCGGAATCAGGCGCACTATTTCACCACCGCGACTTTCACGATCTTCACGCCGCTCGCTCCGCCGCCGCTCGCTTCAATCCTCGCGAAGTAGATACCGCTCTGAATGTGCGACACGTCCCAGGGAATCTCGTTATCGATTCCCCCTGTCCCCTGGCCGATCAATGTCGTCACGAGATCACCGGCAAGGTCGAAGATCTTTATGTTCACGGAGGAGTTCTCACTGACATAGTACCGGAAAGATGTCTTGCCGTTGTACACCGGGTTTGGCCAATTGTAAACACGGTCCGGGGGGAAGAACGCCGAAATCGATGCCGCTGGAGCGAGAGGAGTAAGATCCAGCCCGCTGTGACGGGAGTCCCTCCCGTACTGGGGCCAGGGGTAGAGCCTCGGGTCGGGGGACCCGCTGTAGCGTCCTGTGACCCAGGCGGATATCGAGCCGTCACCGGAAGCGACGGCGAGAATGATCCTGCCGTTAACCGTCAGAAGAGCTCCTGATTCAGCAGCCCCCCAGCCGGCAGGGTGACCTGGTCCCACCGAGAGAGGGAATCCTGTCACGGCACGCCCCTGCCCGGTGCAGGCGAATGCGAGCCCGTCACCGGAGATCGCCACAATCTCGACCTTCCCATCACCGTCCACATCGCCGACAATCGGCCCCGTCACAAGTACGCTGTTCAGTACCCTGAAGGGGAAATTATCGAGGAGTGCGCCGGAAGTATTGTACGCGAAGATCCCCTGAGGGCCAGACACGATGATGTCACGGACGCCGTCTCCATCGACATCAGCCAGGACCGGCTCACCGGTGGCTCCGGTCGACACAGGAAACCCGGCAACGGGCGTGAGCGTCGAGTCAATGAGGTACAGGGACCCCTGATTCGTCAGAACCGCTGTGAGGATTCTCCCCCGGACGATGTCCGGACCGAACAGGCCTGTAACTGCACCAAAGAGCGGCGAGGTTCCGACAGGACGGAGGACATCAGGACGGGCGGGATTGCCGGCGCTTGTGCGGCGCGTGAGTCGCACCGTGCCGTCACCGTACGTAATAATGAACGCATTCGCGCCAGCCCACCTGCTTATACCACCCACTGACAGTGGACTGAGAGGGGGCAGAGGAATGCTGTCCGCTATCGTCCCGTCGAACCTGAGGAAGTACACGGTTCCGGGATAGTTCGCCACAGCAATGAGCGAATCGCTTATCACCGGATCAATCCAGGGTCCCCCCGGGATTGTCCGCGCAAATAATTGAGAAGCGAGGCTGTCGGGAGTTGAACCAGCGACCGAATGTGCCCGGATGCCGCCTGATACCCCGGTGCCGGAAGGTTCCGCGTCCAGTGTAATCAGGTCCGGGATCCCGTCGCCGTTGAGATCAGCAACTGCCGGGGAGAAATAGAAGCCCCGGTTCTGCGCCGTCGACACGGCGACCACGCCGGACGTCCGGAACGGCACCATGTGGGCTGTCGAATCCGCGGGGAGGAGATACAACTTTCCACCGACGGGGGGCGGATCGACTTCGCCCGCTGTGCCGTATTTCGGCAGCGGATAGCCGGTCGTCCCGACGACAATCCTCTGTCCGGACTGGCCCCCGAAATCAGCAACGCTCATCGCGCGCCCGTACATCGACTCACCAAGCTGGTGAGGGAATCCCTGCACGGGAGAGACCGCATCGCCGCGGATCACCTGTGCGGTCATCCGGGGGCCGCGCGCGCTGAAGTTGTTCACGGTGATGTGACTCAGGGCCCCGAGATTGCTGTTGGAGCTCGGAAAGGTCGTTGCGGAGAACTCGTTCTTGTTGACGGGGGACAGATTCCCCTTGAACCAGAAGTCCAGTGCTGTCCCCGCCTCGCTCCCCAGCCCCGGCGAGGTGATATCGTAGGAATGGCCGATATCCTGCGAGCCGTCTGCCTCGTCCAGGTCCACCCCGCGCCGGGCGGAATCCGCATTGACCGTGTTCGAGGAAAGCGCTCCGTTGATGACCGCCTCGTCAATGTGCCAGATCAGCATCCCCCCGTCGTAAAACGTGCCGTCGACGTCCACTCCTCCCGGGAGGCTCCAGTCGGGGACGTCCACATCGATGATCGTCCCGGTGAGACCGGAGACGTCGTCAGACGTGAACCCGGCCGTATCGTGCACGAAATGCTGCACTCGAGTGACGCCGTTGGAGAGGGAGGTGATCGTCTGACCGGTGCGACGCGGATCGCGGTTCCTGTTCTCAAGGAGAAAGTACTCTGCGTCGGAGAGCGGTATCCGGTATACCGTGTCCGCGAGTGCCACGGCGGGGACGCTCAGCAGCGACGTCCCCGCGGGGACCACGATCGGCGTCACCCAGCCGAGCCAGTACTTCTCCCAGGCAGAGGGCTCGGGCGGGAACGCCCCGCTGAAGCTGAATATCGACTGGCCGTCCATGAGCCCGAAGCGCCCTATGCCGGAGGCCCCGCTGTGCGTGTTGAAGAGGTCCGGGAGTCCGAGATAACTGCCGAGCGAAGCACAGAGGAGCCCGTTGATACCCAGGTTCAGCGGAACGGCTCCTGTCGCCGTCTGAAGAGTCCGGTTCTCGGTCTCAGGCATTATCACCGTGTTGGTGATCAGGTGCGCACCTCCGTTGACGGGTATCCCGCCCCCGAGCAGGCCGCTGAGTGCGCCCGGCCCGAGGTAGATGGAGGGGATATCGTGCGGGGTGGGATCGAACCCGAGCAGGCTCACCAGATCGACGTCATGCCCCACGCCCGCGTGGAAGAGGATGAAGCAATCGTACTGAGAGAAATCGCCGACACGCCCCGACGAATCGACCTTCCGCCAGGTGTCGCGCGCGAGATTCGCCAGGCGGAGATTCGATTCGCCCGCACGGGGACTGTAGTCAACCATGACACCCGGGAGTGTGTAGACAGACTTGACGAGTGTCCATGAGACGATCAGCTTCCCCCTGGATACCTTCCTGAAGTAGTTCGACAGGAAGGCGAGGTGGCCGGCGAAATAGGCGCTGTCGCGGGGAGGAGCATCGATAACCGGGGTTGCGCCCGGAGACAGGACGAACTGCCCGTTGCCGTCTTTCGCCTGATCATTGTCCTGTGCGAACTGCACCATCACCGCAAGCACGCGCACCGTGTCCGGGAAGGAGACCGGTCGCCCCGTGCTGCGGGGTTCCACCCGCGAAGCGGAAAGCGGGTGACTGAAGTGTTGCCCGAATGCGGCGGCGGTGAAGGTGAGCGTAAGAAGGACGAGACTCATCCGGGACATGAAGGAATGCGACCAAGTCAAAATGAGAGGGACCAGCATCCCCCCCGGCCGCGGCGCGGCCGGGGGAGGAGCCGTTAATTACCGCCCCAGGCGATCAGGAGCGAAAACCGGATCGTATCCGACAGAGGTTCATCCTGGGACGCAGAGATGTAACTGAAATCAAATCCGTAAATGTCGTAGCGGATGCCGGCGCCGAATGTGAGAAACTTCCGGTTCCCGTACTGCGGGTTCTCATAGAAGTAGCCGATACGAAGGGCGAGCAGACGCGGGGCACCATACCAGTACTCCATTCCGCCGCTCACGACAACCTGCCTGACTCCGCCGTCCCCCCACGCCGTGAAGAGCGACTTCGGGAGCGCATCCGACGAGCCGTCGGGGTGCCTGCGGACGAGGAGGCGGGTGAAGTCGAGGGACGCCTGCAAGGTGTTGTAATCGTCGCTGAGAAACTTGTACCCGAGGCCGAAACGGAGATCAGTCGGCAGCGGATCGGCCTGCGCCGCGTCAACATAGGTGACTTTCGGCCCCAGGTTGGTGAGGTTCATACCCATGCTGAACCGCTTGCCGAGATCGCCCAGGAGGGGAACCTGCAGGTGTTCCGGCCTGTACATGAACGCCAGATCGACGGCAACTGTCGATGCAATGCCGTTCCCTTTTTCCGATTCCGTGCCGATCGGCGAGAGAGCGCTGTGGATGAACCGGAGGTTGAGACCGATCCCCAGATCATCATACGCCTTCGTGGCATATCCGACGGTGAACGCGTATTCGTACGACTTGAACGTGCCGATGGGTGTCGGCCCGGAGGAATTCGTCAGCGTGAATTCCCCCAGGTTCAGGTACGTGACGGCCGCGCCGATCGTCCCGCCGATCCCGTCGATATGCATCCTGAAATTCAGGTAGTCATAGAAGAGGTCGGGAAGCTGGAACTGCGGCAACCAGTTCGCGTGCGTGATGCTGACTTCCTGTCCGTCCATGAACGCGAGGGCGCCCGGATTCCAGTAGATCGCCGATGCATCGTCCACCGTTCCCGTTCCTGACTCGCCGAGGCCAGATGCCCGCGATGTCGGCGCGATCAGCAGAAATGGAACGGCGGATGCGCCCGGTTGCGCGCTCGCACCCCCCGGCAGCACTGCCGCGACCGCCGGCAGGAGCGCCAGGAACAGGGCCGTGCGTCTAAGACCTTTGACTGTGAACATGATAATCATCCTCCACGGATAATGATGGTGTCGTCTTCGCTCTTACTGGACTTTTGAAAGCTTGCTGAGGGCCTCACTCGAGAAGCGCCCGTCGGCAGTCCTCACGATCAGCTTGTAGAGATACACACCGTTGGCGATCACGTCTCCGTCCCGGTCCCGCCCGTCCCACGGGACTTTCACAAAAGAGTCTCCCGGCGCGTACTCTTCCAGCGTCCTGATCAGACGTCCCGCCACCGTGAAGATCTTCACCGTCACGTTCAGCGGCACCGTCTGGTTTTGCCTGAATGTGAATTCCGTGCCCGATGCCCCGAACGGGTTCGGGTAATTGAAGACGTCCGTTACGCTCAACCGCTCGCCCGAGGCCACGTCGAAGGCCGTCTCGGTGCTCCCCGAGTTGTCGAACGAGTTCCACGCCCTCACGCGGATCGTGTTCTTCCCCTCCGGCAGGTTCTGCAGCTGGTACTGTATCGTCCCCTCACGGTAGCTGTCCAGTTTGCTCGTGTAGTAGTTCGTCAGGTCCGTGCTCTGCGAGGCGTTGTTGAGCCAGGCCTCGATCCTGTGTCCCACCCCCGATGTCGATGTGTTGATGCCGCTCGAATCCGCCAGGTCGACGAGCAGGAGAGGGTTCTCCCCCACGAGGTCCCCCGTACGGTAACTCCTGCTCCCGAGGTACAACTGAACGGCGGGGCCCGTTTTCGGATTGACCGCGGAGGAGTCGGTCCCCCCGATATGAACGCTTCCCGTGTACGCCTCTGCGTCCGATCCGGGGGCGTCAGCGCGGTAGACATAGGCGACGAGCCTCCCCCGTGAGAGACTGTCGCCGTACTGAATGTCCTTCGGGACGATGAATGTCGCCGTGAATTTCCCGGCGGTAACAGAATTCTCTCCGCGGAAGAGGAGTCCTCCTGTCGCCACGTACGTCCAGGTGGGGGTATTCGGGTCGAAGTTAACGATCGTCTGAGTCCTGCTCGCATCATTGAGCGTCACCTGCACGCGGCCGTTATAGCTCGCATCGGTTTTGTTGGAGGCGTCCCGTACCGTCCCCGCGACAGTGACGCGGGAGAGCGAGCGGAGCTGCGCGGCAGCCGGGAGGGGGACACCGGCGCTGTCGAGAGGGCGGGCGTTGATGCTGTCGAAGGAGGCATACCCACGGGGAAACTGGAGACGCATCGTAGGGTCTCCCATGTAGGAGTACTTCTGATCGTTTGTGCTGTTCTGGTCCGCGGCCTTGTACGCGAAAAGCGCGGTCGCGGGGCGGTCAACGACAACCCGTCCGAACGCGTCCCGGCTGAACATCGCCTGGTAGGTCCCGTCGTTGAGCGCAGCGTTTTCTCCCGCATACACCTTTCTGTTCGCAGAAACAACGCCGACCGCCCCTCCGTCCGGTTTGTTGATCAATACCTCGCTCCCCGTGCGGCTCAAGGGGTTATCATACTCGGAGAAATTACAGGTGGCAAGGAAGAAGACCGAAAGCCGGTCTGCGTTCAGGAGCTGCGGAACGGACGTCGAAAGGTCAAACACGTCGTTGTTTGAAAGCTGGACCGGGTTGCCGTGGCCGGCGAAGTTGACGACGAGGACCCCCTGGTTGATCTGGTCGATGATCGCCTGAAACGCACCCGGTTTCCTTCTCCCTGCCGCGGTGAAAACCGTCGGGTATTCGGCGAGGTACACCTTTTTCTTCTCAAACTCGCCGGGAGTGAACTCGGAGGCGAGCGCCTCGGCCGCGTCGCTGTGTATGGTCCCGTTCCCCGATTCGCCGTCCTCGGGAGTCCACGAGTCATCCCCGATGAAGAGCATGCGCATCTTCCATCCGTCCGCGACGGAATTGTTCTCATAGCGGATCAGCTTATCGACGAATGCGTCCGATTCCGCTCCTGTCCGCGCCGAGACCCGGCCGACGACCAGTGAGGGAACATCCGTGCCGCCGAACTTCGCAAAGTAATCGTCCGTCCCGAAACTCCCGAGGTCGTCCAGCGACTCCGGAGTCTCCCACGTCGGGACAAAGCTCGACTGGACCCCGAGAATTCCCTTGTAGTCAAAAGACGACTGGCCGAGCATCAGCACGAACTGCGGGGCCGGCGTCCAGTTGTCGTACGCAAATTTCAGAAAATCACGGATGGCGGTGACATCCGTGAGTCCCCCGCTGAACTCGTTGTAGATCTGATTGACATCGGCAACAAACACCTTCATCCCTCCATGCGCGGGACTGGACCGGTAGGCCGCCAGCCGGGCGGCTCCCGAGCTGTACTGGGAAGAAGTCACAATCACGAAGTCCGCCCCTCCGGCATAGCCTCTGATGTTCTGATTCGCGACCTTCGTCCCCGCCGACGGGACGCGCCAGGAGTTCCCCGCCACCGCCCAGTAGGCCGAGGGAGTCCCCGACGTCTCAGCGGCGCGGAAGAGGAACGAGCCCCCGAGTCCGGTCACGATCCGGGCATTGGCATGATCGGTCACGTTAAAGACCATCGGCATCGCGCTGAATCCCTGCAGGTGGTATTCCACAACGGCACTCGTGTCCGGCGCATAGAAACGGAGTGAGTCGTTAACGCCCGAGAGCGACCTCGGGTAAAGAATCTCGAACCAGTCTATCCATCCCCTGGCATCGATCCCCGCCCCGCTGTAGGCAAAACTGAGCTGGCTCATGTTCCCGGAAAGCGACGACTTCCCGCTCGTCTGGAAGACCCCCTCGGATGCAACGATGTAGCCCCCCGAGTAACCCAGGGGAGCAAAGCCGATGGGTATCCCCCCCTCATTTATCGTGAACGAGGGGGGGTTGTCAGCCTGACCGGCGAGCGCGCAGCGATACACGATAGTGCCGTTCGGCACCAGGCCCGCGAGGCTGTTCACGTACGTGAACGAGGAGCCGCTGTTGACCTGCTGGCCGAACCACTGCCGCCCGCTCCCCTCGCCTCCCACGAGCGAGCTGAGGAGGAGGTTTGTCTTTTCATCCTCGACGGCGATCCCGTCGGTGAACGTATCCTTCAAGAGATCTGTCGCCGATGAGGCGAGCGAGCTTTGAGAGGCCATCCGCTTCCCTGCAGCACCTCCGTACGTCAGCCAGTAATAATTGACCTCGGAGTATTCGTGTATGTAGTGCCTCATCGTCTTCCCCGCACCGTCATAGCTCCATCCCCTCGGGCCTTTGCCATAGAAGGCCACATAGTCCCCCGCATCGAACTTCCCGTCGCTCTCTCCCGATACGTAGATCGCATTTTCGACGAGGTCGCTCGCACGCGGGGCCGTGATGTCTTCCGGAAGCTCCCTTCCCCCGTTCCCGAATATCCTGATCGTGCGCGGGTCAACGGCACCAACGTTAATCCCCAGTGAGGACAGGTAGGAGGCGTTCAAACGGTACATCCCCTCCGCCGTCACCGCCAGCCGGTACCACTCCCCCGAGGCAAGGACGCTCGGGACAGGGGCCTGAACCCTCGCGAGGCTCCTTCCCCCCCATGTCCGTGCCGCCGCGTAATTGACCGGCACGTCTTTCAGCAGCGCATCCGCTCCTCCGGACAAGAGCGTCGCCGACTGCGGCCCGAATGTCACCTCCACAACCACACGCGTGTATTTGCGTATCGTCCTGGCCGCCGGGTTAAACTGCACCGGCATGATCCTCACCCCCCCCAGCAGCATCCTGCGGACTTTCCCCACAGGTGCGAGTTCCGCCAGGGGACCCGGCAGGAACCGTCCCGAGCCGTAGCGCACCGGATCCGCCTCAAACACAAGGGACCCGGGGGATTTCTCGTTCCTGCGCAACGTCGGAACGGGAACGACGACCGCGTTCGGAATATCCTCGTATTCTGAGGCGATCACACGGACCGAATTCCCATTCTCTCCCGGGAATGCCAGAGGGATGTACCGGTATCGCAGATCGGGCCCTCCCGCTGAAGCGCTCCCCCCGAGGCTCTGTCCCCCCTGAAACCCCATCATCGTATACTGTGTCCCCCCGAAGACCACAAGGCGGGGCTCGAGAAAGTGAGCCCGGTATTCTATCTGGACGGAGCGGGCATCCGAGCGGATCACGGTCACCTCCCCGCCAAGGGCGGCGACGCTTAAGAGCAGCCCCAGAAAGACCTGGAGCACTCTTCGTTTGGCAACCCGCTGTGAGATCACTGTATTGGTACCCGAAAACAAAAAACCGAACGTTAGAAACCCATAACATTCGGCGTGACAAATCCGGTCTGCATTGCCATTGCCGAACTGGGCTATTCGTTAAAGGATCGTTCGTACAACAAGATGGAGCGCCCGCATTGCGTCACGTCCCGGCGCATCCGCTCACCCCACATAACCTTTAACCGAACACCCCTATAGGCACTGCTCCGGATTTGGAAGGCTAGAATTACAGGTGGAATATAGAAATTGTGGTCCTGAAAGTCAAGATTTTTTGCGGAGCCCGCCCGGCTCCGCGGAGGTTGATTCTGAGGCCGATTTTCGTTAAATTTCTAAACTTCAAACGGTTGAATACCCACGCACCACCGGCAGGGACGCATGTCCAGACCATTGAACATACTTTTTGTCTCAAGCGAGATCGAGCCATTTGCCAAGACCGGTGGTCTTGCAGATGTCTCAAGCGCCCTCCCCCAGAGCATCAAGGGGAGCGAGCACGAGATACGCGTGATCATGCCGAAATACGGGTGCATCAACGAGCGGAAATCAAAGCTCCACGACATGATCCGCCTGAAGGAGATCGAGGTCCCGATGGGGCCCAGGCCGCGCACAGCGAGCGTCAAGTCTTCCTTCATAGCCAACAACTCCGTCAAAGTCCAGGCCTACTTCATCGACAACCCCCACCTGTTCGGACGCTNNCGAAGAAGGACTACCCGGACAATGACGAACGGTTTATTTTTTTCTGCCGCGGGGTGCTCGAGGTCCTGAAGAAACTGGGCTGGCGGCCGGACGTCATCCACTGCAACGACTGGCCCACGGGGCTCCTCCCTGCATACCTCAAGACGGTGTACAAGGACGACCCGTTCTACAAAGACACGAGGTCGGTATTCACGATCCACAACATGGCATACCAGGGCGTATTCCCGAAGTCCACGTTTCCCAAGACGCAACTCCCTCCCGAGCTGATGGGACCGGAAGGAGTGGAAGCCTACGGCCATGTCAACTTCCTGAAGGCCGGACTGGTCTTCTCCGATGCAATCACGACCGTCAGCGAGCGATACGCACAGGAGATCGGCTCTTCGGAGGAATTCGGCGCGGGGCTTCAGGGAGTCGTGAACAAGCGCAAGAACGACCTGAAAGGGATACTGAACGGCGTCGACTACCACGTGTGGGACCCTTCTGTCGATCCACTGATCTCCCTGAAATACGACGCCAAATCCATCGATCTGAAGGTGGAGAACAAGAAGGCGCTTCTCTCGAAGATGGGACTGCCGTTCAACGCACTGGTCCCCGTCATCGGCATTATTTCCCGGCTCGCGGACCAGAAAGGATTCGACCTGATCGGTGAAGAACTCGATGCGTTGATGAAGATGGACCTCCAGCTCGTCATCCTCGGCACCGGAGAGAAGAAATATCACGACCTGTTCGAAAAGGCGCAGAAGAGGTTCCCCGGAAAAGTCGCCGCGGCCCTGACGTTCAACAACGAGCTCGCACATCTCATCGAAGCGGGGAGCGACATGTTCCTCATGCCCTCCCTGTACGAGCCGTGCGGCCTGAACCNNGGGGGACCGGGTTCAAATTCAAGAACTATTCCGCCGCAGAAATGCTCAAGGCAATCCAGCGAGCGGTGTCCGCCTTCGGCGACCAGGCCGGCTGGCGCAAGCTCATGAAAAACGGGATGGCGAAGGATTTTTCCTGG
>PMDK01000049.1:368-2595 GCA_003154425.1 Ignavibacteriota bacterium | reverse complement strand
AACTGGCTCTCAATTCGCTCCTCCAACGGCCGAATCTCCAGACGAGCATCCTTGCAGACAGCGGGCGATTCAGATTTCATTTTGATACAACCGGAGCGCAGGCGCCGGCACTCCTTGACAGCGCGGGGAACAGGGTGCCGGGGACCGCGCGGGCATTCGTCGATTCCGCCATTGCGATCATGACACACGTCTATTACTATGAGACAGGCACACTCGGGTTTCAGGCCCCCCCGGACGACGGGATGCTCGGAGGTGGACCGGAATATGATATCTACATCGACGACCCGGGCCCCGACACGTACGGCCTCACGACCCCCGAAACCGCCATCCTGGACGGCGGCATTTCCTCGAGATTCTCGACGTTCATAGAGATCCACTATGATTTTTCATTCGTGACCCCTCCGGCGAACCGGGGGATCCCTTCGCTCCGTGTGACCCTGGCCCACGAGTTCCACCACGCGATACAGATCGGCTCCTACGGGTACTGGACGAGCGACATCTGGTTTCATGAAATCACCTCCGTGTGGATGGAAGATGTCGTCTACCATGGCGAGAACGACTACCTGAACTACCTCTCCGGCCGCTTCGGCCCCAGCCAGTTCACGTCTCCCGGAACGCCGTTAACTGAGAACGACTTCATTGTGTACAGCCGGGGGATATTGGGGAAGTACTTCACGAAGAAGTTCGGTCGGAATACGATGCTTCACATCTGGCAGAACATCCACTCGAAGGGTCCGCTCGCGGCGATCGATCTGACGCTCCGGCAGCTCCCTTCTCCGGTGACATCGTCGCTGGGCGTCGCGTTTGCCGAATGGGTACTCTGGAACTACTATACGGGCCCGCGGGCCGACACGGTGAATTACTACAGTGAGGCGGCGCTCTTTCCCGTGATGAGTGAGACGTACTACGATCTGATAAGTCCGACCCAGCAGGTCATGGGCGCTCTTCCCTGCCTCGCAAGTGCCTATTTCGGTTATTCGACGGGGACGGACACGGTCACGGTGGCGCTTGCGAACCTCAACCAGGACTGCCCCGCGAATTCTCCCGCATCCTCCCCGTACACGCTGACGGTCAGCAGAAACAGGCCCGACGATTCCTACCGGGCCATCCCCGGGGGTCTGTCTCTCAAGCTCGATGTCACGAACCAGTCACAGTGGTTTGCGTGGGCGATCGGCCGGCAGGGTCCGGGGAGCACATCGGTCGCGGAGGGAAGCGCCTTCCCCAACCCGTTCCATCCGGGTGAGGGAAGCCTCCTCTACATGCCGGCGAACGGGGACGAAGGGACGCTTTCAGTCTATTCCTCGGGGATGGAACTCGTCTACAGTGCACCCCGCCAGTCGCAGTCGCGTCTCGGCCAGCGTGTTTTCACGTGGGATGGCATAACGAAGGGGAACAGCGCGGCGCCCACGGGGATATACATCTTTGTTCTCACGCTCCCCGGACGGACTGTCAGGGGCAAATTTGCGCTGGTGCGCCGGTGACCGGACGGGTGGAAATCGCCGGCACAGGCCTGCGGAAAGAATTCAACCGCCGTAGCGTCTTCTGCGATGTGTCGTTCTCCGCCTCATCGGGAGAGACGCTCCTTATCACCGGGAGAAACGGCTCTGGAAAGTCCACGCTGGTGAAGATCATCTGCGGGGTCCTGACCCCCGGAGGGGGGACGTTCACGCTTACCCCCGATCCGCACGAAGGGCCCCGTGAGCAGAGGGGACTCATAGGCCTAGTCTCCCCGTACCTCCAGATGTTCGAGGAATTCTCCGCTCTGGAGAACCTCTCGATCGCCATGGGGATCCGTGGACTCCCGTTCGATCCGGCAAGGGCGGATGCGCTTCTCGAACGGGTGGCGATCTTCCCCCGCCGCCACGACCCGGTCAGGACCTATTCGTCGGGGATGAAACAGCGCGTCAAGTACGCGTTCGCACTCATTCACACGCCTCCCGTCCTGGTGCTTGACGAACCGATGTCGAACCTTGACGGAGATGGGATCGCCATCGTCCGCACGATCATGGTGGAGCAGCGCAGCGGGGGCATACTCGTGGTGGCGACCAACGACATGTCGGACATCGATACGTACGAGAGGAGTGTGGATCTTAATGAACGCCGCTAGGTCCCCCTTCCGTTCGTTCCTCCGGTCGGCGGGCTCGGTCTTCCTCAAGGACTGGCGATCGGAACTCCGCACGCGCTACGCGGTGAGCGCACTCCTGATGTTCGTCGTCACAACCATCTC
>PMDK01000049.1:0-348 GCA_003154425.1 Ignavibacteriota bacterium | reverse complement strand
GGACGACGCTGACGCTCCAGCTCCTTGCATCCCCCGGGGCGGTGTTCTTCGGGAAGCTCCTGTTTAACCTGGTGCTGGTGACGGGGTTGAATGCGGTCACCGTCCTTCTCTATGCGGCGTTTATCAATGGATTTGTCATCAGGACCATGTCGATCTTTGCCGTCACGGTGATACTCGGGAGCATGGGGTTCGCCGCCGCGGCGACCGTGATCGCCGCGATCATCGCCCGCGCGAATACGAAGGGAACCCTCTATCCCGTACTTTCGTTCCCTATAGTATTGCCGCTCCTCCTGAGCGTCATCGAGGCCACCAGAAAGGCATCCGAAGGGGCCTTTTTCAGCGAGGCGG
>PMDK01000131.1 GCA_003154425.1 Ignavibacteriota bacterium | reverse complement strand
TGCCGGCCACCCAGGCACTGTTCTTTCGTCCCGCCATGAAATAGTCTTCCTGGCTCTTCGTGAATCTTTTGAGGTAATAGCCGAGCCCCAGGATGAACCCGAAGTAGATCGCCAGGATCAGCCAGTCAACGATGTTGAGGTTGATTGTCGCCATGCGTATCCCTCATGGATGTGTGTTGTGGTTTTGATCAGCGCGGACGGCGCCATAACATGGACGCGGGAACCGGCTGCAGCTCGAGTCCCGGGCCTTTGATGTGCAGATCCAGTCCGGCCTGCAGCCCCGATGTGACGACGGTGACAGCGAGTCTGTGAGGTCCGGCGCGAAGATGGAAAAGTCCCGCCGGCACATCCCACCGGCCGGCGGCCCTGTTGTCCACGACAGGCGAGCCGTCGAGGCTGAGCGTCGCGGAGTCCCCCTGCGCGATCGTGAATTGATAGACACCTTCCTCCCCGACGACAACGTAGGAATCCAGCCAGACCGTCAGGGGGCCGGGGCCGAGCGGGAGACCGTCAAGGGACATCCGGTACGTGATCCCCCTGAGCGTGTCGACAGGGGGACCGGGTGACGTTCGCCGGGGGGCGATCCTGTAGGAGACACCATTGGCCCCGGGGTCAACGACGCTGTACACGCCGAAGGGGACCGGACTCATCCCGCCGGAAGGGAGGAATGTCCGCGCTTTTATCATCGTACTCACGCGCAGGGAAAGAGGGCCCGCAACCGTGCGTGAAACCGCGGTCGGTTCAGTCCCGTCCGTTGTGTAACGGACCACGGATCCAGGCACCTGGCTCACTATCGTGATCGACGTGTCCCGGAAGAGGACGCCGGTCCCTTCGAACCCGCCGGGGGGAGGGATGCGCACATTGACGCCGCGGGCGAGGAGCCGCTCGTACTGAAGCGCCATCCGGGCGGAAAAATCCCGGAAGTCCCTCTTCCCGGGAGGAGACCAGACGACCTCGCTCATGGCACAGGCGCGGGGGAAAGCCATATATTCGGCCTCGCGCGCGTCAGGGATATACTCCGTCCAGAGATTCCCCTGCGCACCGAGAATGTGCCGGGCCTCCTGCGGCGGGAGCCCGGCCGGGACGGGTTCGTAGGAGTAGACACGGTCCAGGGGGATGTAGTTGCCGATCGCCGGGGGCTCCCCCGTGAGCCCCTGGTAGTAGTCGAAGTAACAGTTGGATGTCGGCGTCATGACCACGTCGTGTCCTGAATGTGCGGCCGCGATGCCGCCGTCGATCCCGCGCCACGACATCACCGTGGCGTTCGGCGCAAGTCCCCCTTCCAGTATTTCATCCCATCCGATCAGCCGCTTCCCGTGCGCATTGAGAAACCTCTCGATCCTCCTGACGAAGTAGCTCTGGAGCTCGTGCTCGCCGGCAAGCCCCTCCGCCTTGATACGCGCCTGGCACCGCGGACAGACTTTCCAGCGCGTCTTCGGGCACTCGTCACCCCCGATGTGTATGAACTGACCCGGGAAGAGATCCATCACCTCCGTCAGCACGTCCTGGAGGAATTCGAACGTATCCTCGTTCCCGGCGCAGTAGACGTCTTCGAACACCCCCCACGTTGTCTGGACTTCAAAAGGACCGCCGGTGCAGGAGAGCCCGGGATACGCGGCGATGGCTGCGCCGGAATGCCCCGGCATCTCGATTTCGGGCACCACCGTAACAAACCGCGCGCGCGCGTATGCGACCACTTCACGGACATCATCCTGCGAATAGAACCCGCCGTGTGGCTGTCCATCCCCGAGAGATTCCTTTCGCCACGAGCCCACCGACGTCAGCTTCGGGTACTTTTTGATCTCTATCCGCCACCCCTGGTCCTCCGTCAGGTGCCAGTGGAACATATTGAACTTGTAGCGCGAGATCAGATCGATATATTCCTCGACGAACTTCTTCCCGAAGAAATGCCTTCCGACATCGAGGTGCATCCCCCGCCAGGTGAAGCGCGGGGCATCCTGAACCCTGACGCAGGGGACCACCCACGCGACACCGTGCACGGGGACGCCGTATTCGAATTCCGGAGGGAGGAGCTGGAAAAGAGTCTGCATCGCGTAGAAGGCGCCGGCGGCGCCCTTCGCAATTATCCGGATGCCGTTCCCGGTGACCGTCAGTTCATAGGCCTCTCCTGCGGCCGCGCTCCGGCCGGGAGAGAACGACAGGTAGATCGTCCCCGCGGGCTTCTGTGAAGCCGCCGCGGTGTCCAGCAGGAGCGGATAGCCCGTCGACTCCCGGAGCCGGGACGCCAGAAACCTCGCGACATCCTTCAGGGGCGCGGCATTCCCGTCGACGGCGACGGACGTCCCCCGGTCGATCAGGAAACCGCCAGGGAGCGGCTCCACGCTGGCGGGAACCGGCACGAGCGAAAGAACCCGCTGCGTCTCCCCCGCAGAGGCGTGCAGGGAAGAGGTCAGAAGAAGCGGCAGGAGAAGAAGAGCGAACCGGAGGAGAGGTGCTCTCAGGATGTGGTTCATGGCGGCCAGCCTATCGAGTGATGTTCAGTCTGAAGTCTAAGTGATGTCTTTTCTATTTCCCTCCGGTGACAGAGAGGTCCGCCTCCCCCAGTCGTGTATTGACCCTGAACGTCCCGGACTTTGTCGGCCGGGGAGGCATGGGACGCTCGAGGGGAGGTGCTTTCATCTCCAGAGACACGTACTCCGCCGGAAGGGCCTGGTCGCATATGTAGTACCCGGTCGCCTTCCCTTTCCAGGATCTTACTTTTTCGTCCCCTGCAACGGTAAAGGAGACGGTGTGCTCGCCGGGCCCGACTCCCAGAGTGTACCAGGCCCACATCCCTTTCTGGCTCTCGACATCCGGCTGCGCCTTCGCCCCGTCAAGAATCATCGTGACTGAGGGACGTGCAGCAGACTGTTCCTCTTTTCCCGGCTTCAACAGGACCGCCAGCATGCCGTTGTGCGAGGAGGAATCAACCCGGAGAGAGATCTCCCACCTTTCTCCCTGCTCTCCGGTACGCAACCCCGCAGTGCGGACCGGCGGGGAAGCTGGAGCGAGAGCATACGAGCCGTTCGGCGAGAGCCGGCGGGGATCCACGTTCTTTCCCCCTATCGAGAGAGATGCGATGCTTGCGGGATTCAGTATCCTGACATTTCTCCAGGCAACCGGGTAACAGGAGAGCCGGCATGTTTTCCCCTCCACCGTCCCGGGTTCGAACACCACTCCTGCGAAAAGGGGGAGCGTGGCCCGCTTCAACGGGTAAACCTCGTACACGGCGGTTTCGTAACCCTCCAGCGGAAGCGTCACAGTCCCTCCTGTCTTCAAAAGCGAGGGAGAGATCCAGCGGGACGGGTAGACCCTTTCCAGGACGAGCGAGTCCGCATCCTGATCCAGTCCCAGCGAGGAGGCGAGCGGCACTTTAAGAACGGCGCGCTCAATGGAAGGATTGCGCGCCGCGATCACACCTTCGTTTCCTTTGTAGTGGACGTAGCCATATGTCTCCCTGGCCTTCGGATCACCGCCGATCATCGTCGTGGTCGAGAGAACGGGGAAGCGGTCCTTCGCCCACTGCATGGACTGCGCCATCGCATCCCATTCCCCGTCCGACAGTATATCGGGAGAGATGTAGAGCTCCCACATCGACACCCCGCGCGCAAAGTACAGAAGCGCCTCGTTTGTGAATTTGTCGAGCGGCTCGTGCTCTCCGCCGAGCTTCTCCAGGGTTCCTTTTATGATGCCGTGCGTCATCATGTTGGCGACAGGGAACCAGAGATCCTTGATCCGGAAATCCTCGTACAATACAAAATCGCGGTATGTGATCGCCGCATCCCGGGGGCTGATGGAGGGAACATCGGCATACCCGTAATCCTGCCCGTCCATCCATATCTGGTTCGCGTATTTCAGCCACCACGGGCTCAGCCACGTTCCGGACGTGATATTCAGGAATGTCCTGGGATTTGCGCCCCGTACCGCGTTGCATTTGTCGATCACGCTCTCCATCACCGCGCGCCTGGAGTAGATGTCCACGGGGTGCCCGTGGTCCGGCTCATTGCATACGAACTGGATCCCGTCCCATTTGAAATAGGCAACCCCTTCGTCCCTGACGAACTCCTCCACCCTTTTTCTGAAGAGCGCGCTGTATTTCGTGCCGGCCAGGCAGAGCTGGTCGTCCACGATCTCATAGCCGTGAGCTTTCATCCATGCCATGCGCTGGGCGTGAAACGAATACCCCCCCGTCGGGCCGAGCCAGAGTCCCAGGTCGGTGTTCGTCTTCCGCAGCTCGTCCGCGATGGGTCTCAGGCCGTGCGGGAACTGTTCTTCCCGGAGCACCCAGTCGCTCGCATAGAGATCCCAGCCGTCGTCGAGCACGAACGCGTCCAGCGCGATGCCGTGTTTGCTGATCATGTTCCTGTCGATCAGCCCTATGATCCGCATGATGTTCTCTTCGTTCATCACGTTCTCCGGAGGGATTTTCCGGAATTCCGGCGAGCGAAGGTCATACCAGCTGTTGTAGAGCGTGTAGGGGCGCAACGGGGCCACGCGGATATCATCGACATATTTCCAGAACCATCGTTTCACGCTGGTGTCCGGGGTAACACACTCCACCACCCACATCCCCGGAAGCCAGTCCGGACCGATCTGCTCCCCGATCTCCTGTCCGCAGCGGAGGCGGAGAGTATTCCCCTCGCGTTCGACCTCATTCTGCGAGGCAGGGTACTCGAGGCCGAAGAATGCCCCGGCATTTTTCCCGTACGCGAAAGCGGCCGGTTGTCCGAACCCCCCGGCCTTTACAACGGCGGGGTCGCCCCGGAGGAGGCAGTCCCTCCCCCAGAGCATGCGCAGGTAATGGCCGGCCCCCGCCGTGTCCATGACCGCCACGTTCCGCCGTACATAGAAATCATCACTCCCGAGCCTGTACGTAACGCGGAGCAGGAGGGCTCCCTCCGGACCCGCAAAATACAGGACCAGATCCTTATCCCCCCGAGCGCCTGAAGCGGAGTCGGCCCGGTCAAACATGAAATCACCCGCCTTCAGCATGACCGGGTTCTCGGCATTGTTCTTTTTGCCGGGCGGCCGCCATTCCGACCACATCATATCGAGGGCGAACCCCGCGTCGGTCTCAACGGCCGGAAGGGTTGCATGATCTCCTTTTCCGGTGAGCACCTCCACCCTGTCGTACGACAGGTGCCCGCCTTCCACGGCCACCGTGCAGGAAATGCGCGCATTGCGGAGCATGAAGATCTGCCGGGCGGGAAGCGTCCCGGAGAACGCGCCGAGCGTGATCGTCGCGGCAACGAGTGAGAGCCACAGGGAGCGGCGCATATGAGATCATCCAGATTGTTTGAACGGATTGGCGGGATAGTGAACGCGCATGTACTCCCGGACGATCCCGATGTCCCCCCTTCCTGTCAGATCGGGCACATATTCCGATGCGGGGATCGCAAACACCGAGCGCGGAATCCTGCCGGCCATCAGAGCGACAGCAGCCGGGAGTTCCTTTTCCTGACGGACGGGATCGACGGGAACGTCCTCCAGGAACCCGAGCACGGCGTCATACGAGAGCCGGAAGACGTTCATGCTGACACCCACCCGTCCCGAGGCATCACGGACTCTGAGCACATCCCCGGGAGAAGGCTTCTCGATGATGGCGGTCAGGTAACCGTCACGGTCTTTCTCGAGAACTGCAAACTGCTCGATCCTTGATTGCTCGAACCCGAGCGCGTCCCGGTCGTAGTCGATAAGCGCGCCGGTGTGAGGGGATTCAAGGAGTTGCCTCAGCACACCCTGCGAATAGAGGTTGTCGCTGTTGCACACGGTAAACTGCTTCCCCTGCCAGTCCGTCCGCACGCGGAGGGCGCACAGGAGGGCGTCCGCCGTCCCCAGAGGCTTCGTCCGCCCCCCGGGAACGTGCTGAACGGCATACGATATCCGCACGCCGTGGAATTCATTGTCATGCAACGCACTTCCGTAACGGGCGCGTATACCGCCATCAGTTTCCCCGACGACGATCACGACGTCGGTGTATCCCGCTTCGCGCGCGTTGCAGAGCAGGTAGTCAAGGAACGGACGCCCGCCGGGGCCGACACCGATCATGCATTTCGATTTCTGCCCGGCCTCGATGAGAAGGCCGGCGTCCACGGCGTCAGGCACAGCCGCAATTTTCCTCATGCGCGAAGAGACGCCGCCGGCAAGTATGACGAGATGCGGATTCATGCCGGCGCGTGCCCGGCCCGATCCCTGCGGGTGCCGGTGTCGACCCTGATGATGTAGGGCTTTCCCCCGGCACGCGCCACCGCCTCTGCGACCGCTCCCGGATTCACCGGCGCATAGGCGAACATGCATCCTCCCCCGCCGGAACCGTTGATTTTTCCGCCGTACGCACCCGCGGCGGCCGCCGCATCGAGCATCCTGTCTATTTTGGGGGTCGAGATGCGGAGAATATCCCGGAGGACGGACTGATGCTCGCAGAGGAGCTCCCCCAGCCGTCTGTGGTCCAGAGGCTTCGTGCTGAGCAACGCGCGCGCTTCCCTGGTGATATCCCGGTTCCTGATGGTCCCGCCGAGAAGTTCCCGCTGTGCGGGAGTGAGGCCGGACCCGGCGCGGGGCAAGATCCCGGCGTCAGCGCCCGAGAGAGAGAAAGCGCTGTCCCTCTCCCGCAGGAAGCGGACGGCGCCCAGGACGCGGTCTTTCACCCCCGAGAGCATCCCCTTTGTGTCCTTCGGCTCTCCGGAATCCCCGAGCACGAACTCGCCAAGTTCCACATCCAGGGGCTCCACGACAAACTCCGGCATGAACTCGATCGTGGTCACGCCTCCGTAGGCGGCCGCGCAATGGTCCATCATCCCCCCCGGCTCGCCGAACTCAAGCACTTCGGCCCTGTGGGCAAACCTCGCACACTCCTCCGGAGACAGCGAGGCGTTTTGATCGCTCATTGCGGCAAGGAGGTTTATCCAGGTCACGACAAGGGCCGAGGAGCTGGATGTTCCCGCGTTGATCGGGATCGTCCCCCGCACCGAGCAATCAAGTCCTCCCGGGAATGTATACCCTTCCCTCCTGAGCACGTTGACAGCGCTCCGGAAATAGTCCCGCTCCCTGACGTACGGCAGGGGGCCCGCAAGCGAGAACTCCTCGCGGGAACCGATATCCGGAAGCTCGATCCGGATTTTCATGTCCTCCCTCCGCCGGGCTTCCATTGAGATGCGGAGCGAAATTGCGCAGGGGATCACGGGGAGGCCGAGGTAGTCCTG
>PMDK01000304.1 GCA_003154425.1 Ignavibacteriota bacterium | reverse complement strand
TTTGGTGGTAAAGAAGGGGTCCATGATGTATTTCACGTCCGATTCCCTGATGCCGCCCCCGGAATCCTTCACGACGACCCCCACCTCGTTGGTCTCCCTGGAGCTGTAGGTCTTAATCCTGACCTCGCCGGATTTGCTGCTGAGCGACTGGCAGGCATTCGTAATGAGGTTGATTATCACCTGCTCGAGCTGCTGGGCGTTCCCGCGTATGAGCGGGATACCGGCGCCGTAATCAGCCCTGAAGTTCCCCGTGGACCGGCTGATCAGGTTTTCCGTGATTGCAATCGCCATCGCGACAACCCTGTTGAGGTCAACAGGCTCGCTCAGGGCCCCGCCGTCATGCTTCGCGTAGTCCGTCAGACTGCGCGTGATGTTCTGTATCCGGTCCGACCCCTGCAGTATGCCGTCAAGGGACTGCGTCAGTTTGTCGCGCGAGGTGCTGTACGGCATCCCCGCGACGCTGAAATCCCCGCTGTGCGCATGATAGTCATCGAGGACAGGAAGAATATCGGTCCAGATCCTTGAGAAGAGACGTGCGTTGAGGAGTATGAAATTGTTGGGATTGTTGATCTCGTGCGCGATCCCTGACACAAGGACCCCCAGGGAGGCCATCTTGTCCGCCTGTATCAGCTGCTGCTGCCTGATCGCCTCTGCCGCCGAGGCCTTCTTCGACTGCGTGATGTCGTTTATCAGTCCGTCATAGGCGACGGCGGTGCCTGCGGCGTCCTTCGTCACAACGATCGTGTTGCGGATCCACCTCGTGTAACCGTCCCTGTGGATTATCCGGTGTTCCAGAGGCTCCACCCGCTCTCCCGCCAATGCCCGGCGTGCCTGTTCCAGAACCTTTTCGCGGTCCCCGCGGGGGACCATGCTGTACCAGAGGTCAGGGTTCCCACGGTAGTCGTCCGACGTGTACCCCGTGATGGCAACGCACCCCGGACCGTGGTACGTCTCCACAGCGGCCCCGTCCTGTATCCTGACGGTGTAGATGTAGTCCGTCAGGTAATCGATCAGCTTCGCGTACCGCTCTTCCAGTTCCATCGTCTCCAATAGGTGATCTTTCGGGTTCGTTCACTCCATAACACTTTTTCCGCCGTCTGCGATCCGGTTCTTTCTCTATTGCAGGCTCCATGCCGACAGTACCTTCAAAACGCAGGAAATAGTCGAATATTAACATACAAAATTAGGAGAAGAAACGCAAAAACCACAAAGAAGCAGGCAAGAGGGGGGAAGGGAAGTGAGAGCCCTTGTATAACGTCCGGCGCTTTCGTATCGTAAAGCACGTTTTCGGAAGAAAGGGATCAAGCTGATGCTCTTCGTCCTCTGGTTCATTATCGCTTTCAGTATCGTGAGCGCAGGCTACGGATATGCCGGCTGGCGCCTCATTACGCCCGCCCATCTCCCGGCACCCTGGAACCTGATCGCGTGGATAGTGCTCGCGCTCCTCCTCCTGCTCCCCGTCCTGGCGATGTCCGTCCAGTTCAACAGGCTCGACTTTCCGTTGAAGAAGGGACTGGAATGGGGGGCATACATCAGCCTCGGGTTCTTCTCGATGGTGATTACGCTGGTGGTCATGCGGGACTTCGCCTGGCTCCTCGTGATCGGTGCGCAGAAGCTGATCGCGCTCCTCTCCGGGATGGCGGAGGGGGCGCCGCACGCCGGCGGCGCGGCCGACCCGCACAGGCGGGAACTTCTCGTTCAATGGATGAACCTCGGGCTCATCGCGGCCGCCGGGGGGCTGACCACGTACGGCATCTACGGGGCCAGGAGACGCCCGGCAATCATCGAGGTCTCGGTCCCGGTCAGAGACCTCCCGGGCTCCCTCCAGGGATTCCGCATCGTTCAGATCACGGACATCCACGCGGGACTCACCGTCGCCCGGCCGTTTGTGGAGACGGTGGTGGAGATGGCAAACGCGCAGATGGGGGACATCGTGGCGTTCACGGGAGATCTCGTGGACGGGACGGTCGATCAACTCAGGGAACACGTCGCGCCCATGAGAAACCTTCAGGGGCGCTACGGCCGGTACTTCATAACGGGAAACCACGAGTACTATTCCGGCGCGCTGCCGTGGGTCGAAGAGGCGAAGCGGCTCGGGTTCGACGTCCTTCTGAACGAGCACCGGGTCATACGTCAGGGGGGAGGGACCATCGTGCTGGCCGGCGTCACGGACACCTCAGCAGGAGGATTTATCCCCGCACATCGGTCGGACCCGCACAAAGCGATTGCCGGGGCGCCGAAGGCGGACGTGAAGATACTCCTCGCGCATCAACCCAGGAGCCTGTATGAAAGCTCAAAAGCCGGGTTCGACGTACAGATCTCCGGACACACGCACGGGGGTCAGTTCTTCCCCTGGAACCTCCTCGCAACAATAGGGCAGCCCTGCATCAAGGGGCTTCACAAGTTCGCCGATACCTGGATCTACGTCAGCAAGGGAACGGGGTACTGGGGGCCTCCGGTCCGGCTGGGCGCACGGTCCGAAATCACGGTCATCACGCTGGTCCGCGAAGCGGGCGTCACTCACGCCTAGGAGCGGCGCCGTGACTGTCAGTGCCCCACCTTGATGTACCCCCACCCTTCCCGCTGCTTCATCAGGATCTCATAGATCCCGTCAGGGACAGTGTGCGCATCAGCGAGGATGCGGCTCCTGTCCACGTTGTTGTTCTTCAATGCCGCCTGGCAGACCTTGAACGAAACGTTCGGATTCTTCACGGCCCTGTTCACCTCTGTCATGAACGCGGATTTCTCCGGCATGACCAGCTCGAACCCCTTTCCGTACATGACCACTTCCAGCTGTGCCTCAGGGTTGGATGCCGAGATCTCGCCCACCCACCGCATCACGGCTTTTTGATCCAGCGTGTCCCTGCTTGTAAGGTCAAACACGACCTTGTAGGACTTGTCCTGCGCCTGTACGAAGACGAGGCCAGACAGCACAAGGCAGAGAATAGGGAGCAAACGCTTCATGGCGATCCTTCCTGTTTGTGAGTGTGCATACCGGGATTAATCGGGCGCCGACTCGCTTCAGCTGTGTTCTCCCGGATCGCAGTAATGATGCCGATGTTATTCGAGCGGGATCCGGCCGGCGTTTTCGTTCAGCCACTGATCGAACGTCTGGAGCGCGGGATTGAGTGCGCGGGTGGCATTCAGGTCCCGCACACCGCAGAATTCCTTCTCGAAATCACGGTAGAACTGGAACATGTTCCCCATGTCGTCCGCCCCGGGGAACCCGAAGCTCCGGTAGACATCCGGGGAGACTTCATTATAACGGATCTCCCGACCCAGCGCCTTCGAGAGCTTGGCCGCCATCTGTGCGCAGGTCACAAATTCGCCGGCTATGCTGACGGTCTTTCCGATGAACTCCCGTCCCCGTTTGAATATGCCGTATGCGCATTTGCCGATGTCCACGGCAGCGATACCCGCGAGTTTCTTGTCCCCCATGGGGAACGTGATCGCCAGCTTTCCGTCGGGTCCCTTCTTCGGGCCGAGGCCGAAAAATATCAAGTTGTCCCAGTAAAACGTAGTCTGCAGGAACGTGACAGGCACGCCGAGGTCGGTGAAGAAGTGGTTCGATTCCCCTTTGGCGTCGAAATGCGGGCACTTGTACTTCCCCTGGATGGTCGGCATTCGGTTATCGCTGAGCGGGACGAATTTTCGTACGTCTTCAAGCGTGGACCATATTGCGTGCTGAACGCCGGCGGCTTTCGCCGCGGTGGCCAGAGCCTTCGCGTTGGCTACCTCCCGTTCAGGGGACATGTGTGCCCAGTAAAAAGTGACGCAAAAGGCGCCGTACGCCCCTTTGAACGCCTTCTTCAGGCTCTCCACATCATCGATGTCACCTGCCACGACTTCGGCGCCCAGCTTCGAGAGCTCTTTCGCTTTGGGGGAGTTGACGTCTCGGGTGATCGCACGGGCGCTGAAACCGCCGCTCGGGTCATTCACTATCGCACGAACCAGGCCATTACCTTGAGCGCCTGTTGCGCCTACCACTGCAATGACTTTCTTGTCTGCCACGGGGATATCCTTCTATGATATGAGGGAAATACTCAGACCTGTTCCCCTGTAGAACAAAACCGTCCTGTCGTCCGTTCCGCACGGTGCCAGTTTCGGAATCCCGAACGGAAATGCAAACACCGGGAAGCGGAGGCTTCCCGGTGCCTGGTTGAACAATCGATGTCTTTGTCACGCCATAGAGCGACGGGATTGACAATTCCGCAGCTCTTCGGCGGGACGTTCAGATTTACATCCCCGCGAGCATGTTCCCGGCCTTCAGGCGGATCAGAGCGTAGCCCACGTCCGGGAGAGAATAAAAATGAGCGGCCTTCGCGCAATAGTCCTTTGCTTTTGCCGCATCACCCTTTCCCTGATAGGCGAGGGCGAGCCTGTAGAGATTGTAGGCGCTCTGCAAGTCCGACTTCTGGAGCTCCTCGATCGCCCCGTCATACTCCTTTGTACCAAGCGCGATCCTCCCGTTCAATTCGTGCAGGGCTCTCACGCGCGCGGGATTGGGCTTTGCCGTCACCAGCTTTTCCAGTTCGCCGGCATGGGTCTTTGCCTCCTTCACGTTTTTCGCAGCCAGTGCGAGCGTCGCCGCGTGAACGTGATTCACGCGGACAAACGTCTCCTTCCTCTCCGCGGAAAGGCCTGATGATTCAATCATCTTCATTTCACGGTCGTAGAGCGCCCTGGCCTCGCTGTATTTCCCGGCCTCCTCAAGGATGATCCCCTTCAGGTCCAGAGCCCCGGCCATGTCGCTCACATCATTCTGTTTTTCCGCGATCGCATAGGCGCTGTCGCAGTCACGAAGCGCCATGTCGGTTTTCCCGCAGTCAATGTGCAGAACCATCATATCGAATCTCGCCTGCGCCCGCTCACCGTCGTCACGGGCCGACGCCAGCATATCACGGAGATCAGCCTCGGCCTGATCGGGTTTCCCCATGTACAGATGATCGCATGCGATCCCCTGCTTCGACGAGATGAAATTCGGGTCCTTGACGAGGGCCATTTTATAGTTGTCGATCGATTGATCGAATTTCCCTTCTTTCAACAGGAGTTCCGCGTACGAGTCGTACGGATTGGGGTCGCCCGGGACCAGCTCGATGTACTTCTTGAAGGCCCGCTCGGACTCCGGATAGTTCTCCAGGGACCGGTACGCATATCCCAGACTGTTGTAGGCCGGAGCGTACCCCGGCGCCAGCTCCGTTGCGGCCTTATGCTCCTTCGCGGCTCCCGCAAAGTCCTGCACGTTGCTATAGTGAGTGCCGAGGAGGTCGTGTGCCCGCTCGTCTTTCGGATACGCCGAGACCAGTTTGTCGAGGAGATCCTTTCGCTTCGCGACATCGCCGGTCGATCCCGCTTCAGCCGCGAGTATGACCAGGCGCTCTCCCTCCGAGGCGGCGCCTGCGTGAGAGACCGCTTTCCCCAGATATCCCAGAAACTCACCCGTACTGGCTGCGCCGTTCGAACGGAGCAAGTAGGCCATCGCAAGTCCGGTATCCGCCTTTATAGCCTTGTCAAAATGCGTCGCGGCATCATGAAAGCTCAGCCCGTCGAGCAGATCGCGACCCAACAGGTATTCCTTCCTCGCCTCTTCGGACTTTGTTGTAATCGGGATTTTCCCTTCGTCCGCAGGCTTCGTGCACCCGAAAAGCGCCCCCGCAACCGCAGCGGTGGCGAAGAGCCTGGATATCCATTTGCACGTGTTCATACAGCGCCTCCATTGAGTGTGATGGTGAATTACGCAGCGTAATGAGACGGGGCAGACAGCGCCCGTTGAGATAAAGGTCAGTTGAGAGTCTGCCGGTCCAAATCGAGAACACGAGACGGCCGGAAGCGGATCTTCGGAGAGAAGCGAAGCCGGAGAGAGATTATCGAAATGGGACATGAATGTCAAGCAGAAAGGAGAATCTCCCGTGCTAGCGGGCGGACCGAGCGTAAGGAAGTGAAAGCGTGTAGGCGTCCTCGAAGCCCGAGAAGTCCCGCTTGATCATCCTCACGGTGAGGTCAAGGCCCTGCCCGGAAATGCGGCACTGCAGGTAGTGAAACATCCGCGTTTCGGTCTTCAGCGGAAAAAGGTCCTCCCACCTCCTGTCGGTGCCGGTCAGCAGCGGCTGCTGAAGGCCGCCGCCGCCGCCAATGACAAGAAAGTCCTTCCCCCCCTCCCGGAAATGTTCAAAGGCGTGACAGTGCCCGCTGAGAAAGAGTCTGCACTTCGGGTACCGGAGGTAGAGCGGCACAAAGGAGTCCCGGACCTCTTTCGACGGCGACACGATTGTGCTGTTCGTGTACGGCGGGTGGTGACAGCACATGATCACCGCGCCCACGGTCGTATCCGATTCGAACGCAACCAGCGTACTGTCCAGCCACAAGCGCTGGGCCGCCTGCTCCCCGTCCGTAAGCTGGCCGAAATTCGAGTTCAGCAGAACGACCGCCGCCTTTCCGGCACGAACCGCGTAGCCTGTCTTGCGGTACCACGGGAACCTGTCATAGAACTGCTCAATGCCATAGGAGGGAGAGATCATGAGCTCGTGATTTCCCAGCGTGGGAAAGACGGGGATGTGGGCCGCGGATGCACGATGCAGGAAGCGGTCAGTCGAGCGCCAGGTCCCTTCATAGAAGCCGATGGCGACCATATCTCCGAGATGAAAGATCCCATTGGGCCAATCCGCAAGCAAACGGGCGAAGATCATCTCTCGCGCGCGGTCGTTGTGGTTTGCGGGAAGGCGGAGCATCTCGATGAAGATCGGGTTCTGGGAATCGCTGACGAATGACACAAGCGAATCGCCGATTACCACAGGGACCGCCTGCGAAGGAGAGACACCCCTTGCCTCTCTTTCCTGCGGCGGACGGGGGAGGGAAAACGGGTGAAGCGCGAGGGCAAGGACTACGACACATCGCCAGATCATGGTGGCATCAGGTCCTGTGAGTACATGGGACTCAGACAAAGCTACCCAAATCCGCAATCCGTATCAACAGGAATCAGTTATCTCAATCGCCTGTCGGCCGGATTGCACTTGTCTCGACCATGAGCATGACCGTTTTCTCCGGTGCTCTCGTCCTGTGCACGGTTCCTTTCGTTATCGTGACTCCCTGAGAGGGGCCCAGTTCGATAGTGTGGTCCTGAAGATCGATCAGGAGTTTCCCTTCGAGAACAAAGAAGCATTCGTCGTCATTGTCATGTTTGTGCCAGTGATATTCCCCCTGGACAATGCCGATCCTCACGACGCTGTCATTGACCTTTGTCAGCGTCTGGTTGAACCACCTGTCCGTGCATTCCTTCACGATCGCCGGAATGTCGATAACTTCGAGATGCCTGAACCTGACGTCGAGACGCGTCACGTAGGGATACTCTTTCGCCATAGGAGTTCCTTCATCAATTCCGAAAGAAGATGAGCCAGATCAGGCCGAACGCGGGAAGCAGAATGGGAAGTGAATACCGGCCGATGTACGCTCCGTAGGACGGGCAAGGAACACCGGTCTGTTCGGCAATGCTCTTGATCATGAGATTCGGGACATTGCCGATGTATGTCATTGCGCCAAAGAAGACTGCTCCGAGTGAAATCGCCTGAACGATGGTCTCATGAAATGTCATGAGGCACGCCGTCGTCATCTGATCAACGGAGACAGTTCCTGATCGGACGCTCTCTCCATGGTACCTGAGCAATGCATCGAGGGTGCTACCGGCCTGCGATGAAACGTCGCCGGCGAGCGTGGCAAGGCCGGCGGGGTGGATGTGCAACAGGCGGGATACATCGCGGACCAGGTTGGGATCGACGTAGACCCCGACGGCCGCGCCGAGGAAATTCAGGTAGGTCGGCGCACTATCGAGGACGGAGGAGAGTGCACCTGTTGCCCAGTAAAACTGCGCCGCATTCCTGAACCCGAGGTCCGCGGAGTTCTGTGTGATCCATTCAAGCACGGGCACCATCGTGGTGAATATGCCGAGGAAGAGTATTGCAACTTCCCTGAGGGGGACAAAATCAAAGACATTCTTCCTGTGGATCTCCTTCCGTGTCGTGAACCAGGATCCAGCGGCCGCACTCACCATCAGTGCTTCACGAACAAACGGAGGATCTATCACGAACACAGCACCCAGGACCACGACCAGGAAAAAGAGGTTGTGCAGGCCCGAGACTTCCCACCCTTCCCCCACTTCCTCGGTCCGATGGCGCTCGCCTGACGAAAGATTCCTGTAGACGCGGCGATCGATGACATAGAATACACCGAGGACGATCGCCATCGCCAACAACCAGATATGCCATGTACTCCGGAGCACCCAGAAGAATGGAACTCCTTTCAGATATCCCAGGAACAGAGGTGGGTCGCCAATGGGTGTCAATCCCCCCCCGATGTTGCTCACAATAAAGATGAAAAAAACGATATGAAATCCTTTGATGCGATACCTGTTCACGCGAATAAATGGACGGATCAAGATCATCGACGCACCCGTTGTGCCGACGAGGTTCGCCATCAACGCCCCGAAGGCGAGGAGCGCAACATTGGTGAGGGGTCTCGATCTGCCCCGAAGCCGGATGTGGATCCCCCCCGCAATCACATAGAGCGAGCCGACGAGGGCGATGAAACTGAGGAATTCAATTTCGGAGTGAAGGACGGGGAGGGGCGCCATACGGATCAACACATAATACGCCGCAGTCATCACGCCCAACCCTATCGATACCACGGGATAGTACCGGTCCCACCAGTGCCTGTTGACGAGTGGACCAATTGCAATCGCGAGGAGGAGCACGAAGAATGGGAAACCGGCCCACAGAGGTACCAGCGCACCGCGGAGAGAAGATTCCACCGGCAGTTGCATGAAGAGGTCAGGCACGATACGTTGCACGGCGACACAGTTGCGGGACGAACGCCGACCCGAAGTCGATCTCGGCGACCGTCATGAGAAGAGTTGCCAGGACGACTAAGGGTCCGGTCAGTAGTTGGGAAGGTACTTGGTCAGCTCCCACGGCGTTACCTCCAGGCGATAGTCATCCCACTCCAGCCGTTTCGCACTTATGAAGCGTTCGCAGATGTGCGCCCCGAGCGCTTCACGGATGACCTGATCCTTCTCCAGCTCCTCGATCGCCTCATCCAGGGATCCCGGGAGCACGTTGAGTGTCGATCGCCGAGACTGGTCGGAAGCAACGTACACGTTTTCCTCCATGGCCTCAGGCACCTGGAGCTCACGACGGATTCCGTCAAGGCCGGCGCCAAGCATCACAGCGAACGCGAGGTAAGGGTTGCAGCTCGGATCAGGGCACCGAAGTTCGATACGCGTAGATTCCACCGTATGAGCGCGCGGAATCCGGATAAGCGCCGAGCGGTTGATCCTCCCCCAGGTTATGTGAATGGGAGCCTCATACCCGCCCAGCCGCTTGTAGGAATTCACGAGCGGCGCCAGGACCGCACACATCCCCCGGGCATGGGCCAGCTGGCCGGCGATAAAGTGCTTGGCTGTTTTCGAGAGGCCGTGCGCATCGCCCGGGTCGCTGAACGCGTTGGAACCATTCGCCCTGTAGCTGAGCCCCTGATGCACATGCATGCCGCTCCCGCTGATCCCCCGCATAGGCTTGGGCATGAATGTGGCGTAGAGCCCTTTCTGCTGCGCCAGGATCTTCAATACCACCCGGAATGCGACCGCACTGTCCGCTGTTTTCAGGGCGTCAGCGAAACGGAGGTCGACCTCGTGCTGTCCGTTCGCGACTTCGTGATGCATCGCTTCAGCTTCGATGCCGATGGCAGAGAGCGTATTGGCTACCAGCCGCCACAACCCCGTCGCCACCATGTCCGTCGGCTGGTCAAAATAGCTTGCGCTGTCCTGCGGCCAGGGGGGAATGAGCTCCCCTTCCGACCCCGGCTTGAGGAGGAAGAACTCCATCTCCGGGCCGGTGTTATACACAAATCCCATCGACTCCGCCACGCCAAGCATCCGTGTGAGAACTGCGCGCGGGTCTCCCACGAACGGTTGACCATCCGGAGTGTAGATATTGCATATCAGCCGTGCCGTGACTTCGTTTTCGACGAGCCATGGTAGCAGCGCATATGTAGAGGTGTCGGGGACGAGGTACATGTCGTTCTCGGCGATCCGTGCGAACCCTTCAATGGATGAGCCGTCGAACCAGATGCCATGGTTGAGTGTCCCGGAGAGCTCTTTGGTCGGGATCGTAACATTCTTGACAGCCCCGCCGACGTCGGTAAACTGCAGATCGATGAACTTTACCCGATGGGCCTCGACAAGAGCGAGGAGTTCGTCAGCAGATAGATTGGATTTTTTTGTTTTCATTTGTGCAATGCCTGAAGCCCGAATGCCAGCGCGATAATCGCCGCAAGCAGCAGTATCGCGATGCCGATGGGAACCATCATCGGCGAACGCCAGAACCGGGCAACGGTGTTTGGTTGTGTGGCTTCATCAAGGATCGCGGTGTCAACCTGATCAAGGTTGTCCAGGTCGTGGATCAGCGCGTGCATATCGGCGTAGCGCTCGTCGGGATCACGCCGGAGACAGCGGGCGACGACGGCCGCAAGCTGAGGTGAGACCCCCGGCTGCACCTTATCCAGCCTCGGAAGTCCCCCCTTGAGGTGCTGGGCCATCACCGCAAGGTGGTTATCCCCGGTGAAAGGGGGCCTGCCGGTGAGCAACTCGAAGAGTATGACGCCGAGCGCATAGAGGTCTGTCCGCCGGTCTCCGCGATGACCTTCAATCTGCTCCGGAGCCATGTAATCGGGAGTCCCGGCAGTATTGCTCAAATTGGCGTACGTGACCCTGTGAGACCCTTTGGTCAGCGCCAGCCCGAAATCCAGTATCACGGGCTGCCCGTCACCGCCGATCAGTATGTTTTCCGGCTTGACGTCGCGGTGTATGATATCGTGATCATGGCAATGTGCCAGCCCGTCTGCGATCTTCCGGGTCAGGTTCACCGCCTTTGCCGGGTCGAGAGGAGTGTTCCGCTTGACCAGTTCGCGCATGGATTCGCCCCCGACAAGTTCTGTCACCAGATACGGGGTGTTGTTGAACCGTCCCGATCCGAGACCTTTCTGTATTGCCGGGTGGTCGAGCGTGCGCATCACTTCAAGCTCCCGCTGGAAGCGCTCATATTGAGCCGGATCGCCGATAATCGATTTATCCGGAATCTTGAGCGCCACTTCTTTGCCACTGAGCAGATCGTACGCCCGGTAGATGTCGCTCATCCCTCCCTGCGCAATATGCCCCTTGATCTGGAAGTGATCAAACTGGTCGCTTATCTGGAGCATCGAGGTGGAGGAAAATGGTACAGTTTCGTTCGACATCGTTTAACCCCTCAGTATATTGAGAATTCAACTAAAATGCGAGATTTCCGTCCGCCGGGATCAGAATGCACGGCAAGGATTGGGCGGAAAATGCAGAATCTGGCGGGCACCCGGTCAGGCCTCACCGGGTTGGATCAAGAGGCGACGAATCAGCCGGAGGAGCCAAGAAGGGGGTGGTGCATCCGCCGAATCCGACACCAGCCGGCGGATATAGATAGCGACCACTGAAAGATTGTCATCACTGTCCCGGGTCATCGCCAGGTCGTACACTTTTCGGCTGAGCTCTTCCGGACCGCCTGAGGTCCCCGCCAGTTCCGAGAACTCGGCGTCCTCAATGACAGACCAGACACCGTCGGTGCAGAGAACGATGATATCCCCATCCCGTACCGGGACATTGAAGACGTCTGGCTGCACGAAGAGGCCGACGCCGAGGCACTTGTTCAGGACAGAGCGCTGGGCGTGTGTGCGGACCTTTTCAGGAGACAGCATCCGCATGCGGACCATCTCTCCCACGCGGGTGTGATCGTTCGTGAGACACTTCGCGACTTTGTCACGGATGAGATAGGCGCGGCTGTCACCGACGTGAACAAGGTTGAGCGTCTGACCGACAAGGTTTACTGCCGTGAGCGTGGTGCCCATGCGAGGAACGCCGAGCCGCTGTGCAGTCTGATAGATACCCATGTTGGCGTTCTGGACACCGAGGCGGAGTTTCTGAGGAACAGAAATCCCGTTGCTCTTGTAGAAGGTGTCAAAGAATGTCTCAAGCGCCAGTGAACTCGCAACCCCTCCGTGGGCGTAGCCTCCCATCCCGTCGGCGATGCCGTACAGAGGTCCGTACTTCACCGACAGATCATCCGGGCGCCAGAACCTGATGGCGTCCTGATTATCCTCCCGCACTTTTCCCGCGCGGCAGATACCGTGTGATTCGATTTCCGGTGACTCGATCGCGGCCATCAAGTTCCCAACAAATAAAGAGACAGGGAGGAGGACATGGGCAGTCCCCTCCCTGTGCAAATTATGTGATTTTCTTCAGTTCTGCCGGAGCTTGCGTGCCCGCGGCAGATTACCCACGCAGAGGACTGACAGACGGGATTATCTGTTTCTCCCGCTTTCGGCTGTTCATCACAAAATACGCCGCGCTCAGAACCCCCCAGCCGATCGTCATCCAGATGGCAATCCGCGTGGCGTCCGCCGAGACACCGGGCGTCGTCAGGCCTATCACAACAACACCAACGAGCATGCCGATGTTCCCCACCAGGCCCAAAAGCGGAACCACCGCATGCTTGACGCTGTGGAATTCACTTTTCCCCACGAAGGTGACAAACGTCAGCCCGCAGATCAGAGCGTAGAGGACGAACGTCCCGATGTTCGAGGCAAGCGTGACCCCGGTGAGCGCCGTGACGTTCAGGACGCCAACGGAACCGATGATCGCCGACACCGCAACCAGGATCCAGACACCGAGGTGCGGGGTTGCGTGTTTCCCGTGAAGCGCTCCCAGTACGCCCGGCATCTCATTGTCCTGCGCCATTGCAAAGCTGACGCGTACCGCGGTGTTCATCGCCGCGAGAGTCGTGCCCAGCACCGCAAGCCCGACGGTGACCGCGATGACAATCATCAACGCCAGTCCGTTCCCTCCCAGCATGGAATCGCCGATCAGTCGTGTCAGGTCTCCGATGGGCGCCCCCGAAGCAGCTGCCGCATCCATTCCTGTCAGCTTCGTCCCGTCCGCCGCGGCATACACTAATTTCTCGCTGACCGCGTAATTGGCCGCGAAGTATTCGAAGAGGTAGGCGAACAGTCCCTGAATCACGAGCGAAAGGAGGACTCCACGCGGGATGTCCCGTTTCGCGTTAATCGCCTCTCCCGCGAGCGAGGTCGAGGATTCGAACCCGACCAGAATGAGGATGGCGATCGTGGACTGAAAGAGCATCGCCGGCAGGCTGTGCGGGAACGTGATCGAGAAAGCGGCAGGATGAGCCCATTGCGTCGCATGGAGCGGGTTCTGAACCCTGAACATGATCGCGAGGATGCTGAATCCCACAAGGGAGACAAGCTGAATGACATTGATGGCAATGGCCACGTTTGTCGATCCGCTTATCCCGCGAACCGCGATAAATCCGACGACGGCAGAAAACAGAATAGCGACTCCGATCTGGTATGATATTGAGAGATCGATGCCGAATATCCCCAGTATGTACGTCACAAGCGTGGCCATGAATGCCACCATCACGCCCGGATAGACCCAGTAAAACAGGTGCGCTGCCCAGCCGGTGACGAACTTCGCGATCCGGGCAAAGCGCTGGTGCGATGCCTTGTCCCTGTCAAGGAAGGCCTTTTCGGCAAAATAGTACGATCCGCCCGCGCCGGCTTCGGGGTAGCGCCGGGCCATTTCGGAAAAGGCGATCGCGGTAAGAAACGCTACGATGAGCGCGGCCACGATCCCGGTCCACATATCCGTCGCCCCGCCGGTGTTGGCCGCCTGGATCTGAAACGTGATCCAGAGGAACGCCCCCGGGGCGATGAGCGCCATCGCATTCACAGTGACCCCGGTCAGCCCCAGCGTTTTCTTCATCCCGGACGTTGGATTCGTTTGTTCTGCCATAAGTCTTCCCTTTCTGGAAATGGTTCGTTCATTATGAAACTTATCAAAACAGAGACCCGTCCGGGAGCTTTAGAATGTGACGATGGCTCCCAATGCGATCGTCGCCTGGTTTGTCCTGGAAAAGGCCCTGTCGCCGTCGAACGACGAAGCGTTCGACGAGTCATAACGGTATTCGCCCCGGAGAATCAGAGTCGGGAATGGTTTGTACTCGTACGTCAGCGTGGTTTCAAAAAGATCCTGTACCGCACCCGTCATGAACCCTTCCGGATCGTTGAAGACTTCTCCGCGAACTGCAAAACTCGAGACATCGTTCAGCGCATACTTCACGTATCCGGCCACGCCGCGCCAGACCGCGGTCATGAAGCGAGGGTGATCGTCCCCGTACACGCCGTTGACGGCCAGGGTGAGCTTGTCAGTCGCCTGATAGCTCGCGATGAATTCGTAAACGTTCCGGTACTTGTTCGTAATAGTATCCGGGAGAGCGGGTCCGCCAAGCCAGTTGAGGACGAAAGAAAGTGCGCTCGAGGGCGCGTAGGTCCCCTCAAACCCGAGCGTTTTTCCGCTGTTGACAGGTATGCCGTTCCACCCGTCGTACACATAACCGTTGACCGTAATTTTGTCCGAGAGGGCATATGCGGCCCTTGCGCCTATGTGATAATAAGGAACGGACCACGCAAAGAGGAGCGAACGGCTATAGTTGAAATTGTCCTTCGCCGGAATGACTTCAAAGCAGCAGTGAGTGACAAATTTACCCATGTCGATCGTCAGTCCCGATCCCAAGGGGGCCACCACGGTGACATAGGCCTGGCGCACATTCGCGAGCGAGCCCGGCGCCCCGCTCTGGACAATGTCATTCCCCTGCCCAAAATCGAGGTCAACACGAAACCCCACGGGTGAAGCTGCTGACGTGGCCCGCTGAACGGAGACCTCGGCCATCGAAACCACGAATTGCTCGTCCGTCACATCGAAATTCCGCAGTTCGTTGACGTGCGTTTTCGGACGGTCGAGATTGTATTCGAAATAGGTGTCCACAAACCCGGTGACCGTAACGGCCGGCGGCGTGGGGGGCGGAGCGGCGGCGGAGTCCTTCGATTGGCATGCTCCCTCCTGCCCGATGAAGGCGACCGCGCTTAACAGCCCGGCCCCCAGACGACACGTCGAAACCATATTCCTCAATAACATGAGGTACCTCGTTATGGTGGATGATGTTAGCCTGTCTCTTCATTTCCCCGGGACATCTTCGCGCCCGCGAACCGCCATTACCATTGTGAGGTGGGTGTCCATTCTAACCTTACTTACTAAGGCATATAAAATCAACCACATTATATAATAAGGAACTATCGGGAAATGTCAAGTACTTTTTTAGTTTTTTTCTGATATGTTTATGCCACCAATAACAGGAAGGGACGATGACACAATTCACGTGGTTCTTCTTCATCGCTGCTGCGGCGTGCGAAGTCGGCGGCGACGCACTCATCCGGCGCGGCATCCGGGAAAGCGGGATTCCCGCGATACTCCTCGGCTGCTTTGTCCTGAGCTGCTACGGAGTAGCCGTCAATCTCATCCGGTGGGATTTCTCGAAACTGCTGGGAGTGTACGTGGCGGTGTTCGCTGTTGTGAGCGTGCTGGCAGGATTGATACTCTTCAGGGAAACCGTCCCGCTCTCAACGTGGATCGGACTCGCCGTGATCGTCTGCGGGGGATGTATCATCCAGTTCGGCGAATCGATGGCGCGCCTGTTTTAGTCGCGCACCGCGCGAACGGAATCCTTCGGCCGGAGAAGCGGAGAGTGCCTGATGGGTCGGGTTCAGAATCATGACGCTCCGAGCCGCGTAATATCCAGGCATTCCAGCACGCGCGACTGATTCCCCTTCTGTGTCACGATGACCATCGCACGGCCGAGGTCCTCGAGCGTGCAGACGTACTTCGGGAGAAGAGTTTTCCAGAGAGGATACAACGCTCCCAGGACGCTCGCCAGCGCGAATGCATTCTTCAATCCTCTGATGGGCCTGATGAATCCGGGCCTGAACAGATAGACCCCCTTGAACGGGAGTTTCTGCAGATCGTTTTCGGTTTTCCCTTTCACCCGTGCCCACATGCTCCGACCCTTTTCGGTGCTATCGGTCCCCATCCCCGAGACGTAACAGAACGTCATTGCCGGGTTGAGCCTTGAAAGGGTCTTTGCGGCCTGCATGGTCAGGTCGTGCGTGATCCGGGTGTAGTCCTTTTCGTTCATACCAATTGAGGAAACACCAAGGCAGAAATAACAGGCATCGCACGCGGCGAGCTGGGTTTCGATCGGCGTGTAGTTGAAGAAATCACCGTGGATGATCTCCAGAAGTTTCGGGTGGCTGACCCCGCAGGATTTCCTTCCGACAACCAGCACAGATTCCACGTCAGGATGATTGAGCGAGACGTGCAGCACCCCCTCCCCCACCATGCCTGTCGCTCCAAAGACGATCGCCTTGATTTTCATCACACTCCCCGAATTGCCGGTGAACACTTCTATCGGGCTGACTACTGACCCTGGATTTGCCTGATAATCTAACCTTTGGCTGTTTGTTATGCAATCATACGAACGGGTACCCTTCCCATCATTGCGCAGAGCAGACTAATTCGGTAGATTGGCGTGTTCTTGCGCATTCCCCTCATGCCTGTGGATCCTCCTATGTCACCATATGCTCTGCCGTTTCTTCTCATGTTTGCCCTGTGCCAGGCGGTGGCTCAATCCCCCGTTCCCAGGAGCGCGAAGCTGGAACGAATCGCGACCGGATTTCAATTTGTCGAGGGGCCTGTATGGAAGGACAGCGCCGGTATCCTGTTCTCCGACATCCCTGCAAATACGGTGTATGCATGGACAGCGTCAGCCGGGGCACAGGCGTATATGAGCCCGTCCGGCAATTCAAACGGATTGACGCTCGATCCACAGGGAAGGTTGATCCTCACGCAGACGGGATTGCGGCGCGTTGCGAGAAGGGAGAGCAACGGAGTACAGACCTCACTCGCCTCCGCCTACGGCGGGAAGAAGTTGAACAGCCCCAATGACGTCGTCCTGAAGTCCGACGGGTCGGTCTGGTTCACCGATCCCCCTCTCAACATCCCAGCCGGCCAGCAAGCGGAGCTGGCGTTTTCCGGGATATTCAGGATCAGCACGTCCGGCACTCTCCAGCTTCTGGACAGCTCACTCAGCCAGCCGAACGGGATCTGTTTTTCACCGGACGAAAAGAGACTCTACGTCAACAACTCCGCCGAACGCGTGATCTATGTCTGGGACGTCGTGCATGACACTGTGATAGCCAACAGGAAGCGGTTTGCCTCGATGAACCCTGCAGGATATGCCGACGGGATGAAGGTGGATTCTCTGGGGAATCTCTTCAGTGCCGGACCGCTTGGCATCTGGGTTTTCGCCCCCGATGGGACCGTTTTGGACACGATACTGGTGCCGGGACAAACATCGAACTGCAACTGGGGGGACCCGGACCGGAGGACGCTCTACATAACAGCCGGCAACAGCCTCTACCGGATCCGATTGGCAGTGACATCCGGCATCGGCGAGTCGGGCGATAACCTCCCGGGCGTCTTTCACCTGTATCCGAATTATCCGAACCCCTTCAACCCTTCGACAACGATCCGGTTTGCTCTGCCGCACAGGACGAGCATGACACTGAAGGTGTTCAATTCCCTCGGCCAGCAGGTTGCGACACTCCTCGAAGGTGATCAGAGTGCGGGTGTGCATGACCTGCAGTTCGACGGAAGCCGGCTGTCGTCCGGGATGTATTTCTATCGCCTCCAGGCGGGAGATTTCGCGCAGACAAAGAGACTCGTCCTGTCCCGCTGAGCGGGGACTTCCAGAGTTCGCAGATCACTTTGACGGAAGCTCAGAAAGCCTCATCGGCGAGAAGTCAAGAGACATATTCGCGGATCAGTGCCGGCCGCCCCCCCCCGATCACAACATCACGCATTCTGTGGACCGGCTCCCCGCCGGCGTGAGAGGACTATGATTGATCATGTATGCGGCCCCGGCCGTGGTTTGGCGAAATTACACGGACGGGGCAAAGAACGTCCCCTTCCATCGAAAATCAGCCCTTTCTGTTCCCGGAATTCCTCAAGCAGCCGCTGGCATGGTTCGTGAGCCTTAAGGGGTAGCGGAGTGAAAGGGACACAGATGAAGCATCTACTGGCAGTCGCAGTCATGGCCTGTCTCCTCACGGGATGCGGCGAGAACTATGATGGCCGCTATCCTATCGATACAATGACAATGAGGACGGGAGGGTCGGGACATGCAGAAGCGGCAAACGAGACATTTCCTCTCAATGCGTGGTTCGAAATTGAATCAGGGAAGTCCATTCGAATACATCAAGGCGGAGTAACCTCGGTCTACCAACACCCTAAAATGATGAAAACCGTCGAGGGTTTTGAAGCTGTATCAGACGATCCACGCGGCACAAGACAGTTTTCCTGGTCGTTTGAAAAGGGAGAGCCGGGCGGGTTATGCAGCCTGACATCCACGGATGACGGCGTTCACCGTCTGACCATGGTGTCAAAGGGGAAGAAGTCGACGGACTGAGATCATTTGCTCATCCACAGACCCTCCCGCAGATGATCGTATCGCTTTCTGCTTACGACCGTTCCGCTCTCTGAGCGATGGCATTGATCATCCCCCGGAATATGAGGGCGTGGACAGGGTAGATTCCGTACCAGTATGCGAGACCCGCGAGTCCTGCCGGATAGAATATGG
>PMDK01000265.1:594-5400 GCA_003154425.1 Ignavibacteriota bacterium | reverse complement strand
TCCGATGCGCCGTGACGATGTCAAATGCGATCTCCGTGGGATGGACCTCGAGTGCGAATTTCACATCGCACCGGTCATACACGTCCAGTATCGGGTTCCACATCTCTGCAAAGTGCCTGTAGCCCTCCTCAATCATCTGATCGGATGTCGGCGGAAATCCGTAGAGGAGATGCCAGATTGAGGAGCCGGTGAAACCGTTGACGACATTGACGCCGAGGTTTCTGGCGGCCCGGGCGGCATTCTTCATCGTCTCTACGGCCCACGCTCGTTTTTTCTCCGCGTTCCCCGAGCAGGAGACCGGAGCGAAGCCGTCGGAGCGGCTGTCGTTGTTCAGATCGCACACGAGTTGTCCCGCCAGGTGATGGCTGATCGCGAACAGGTTCAGCCGGTTCTTTCGAAGGACGGCGAGCTGTCGTTTGCAGTAGCGCTTGTCCACTGCGGCCTTGTTCACGTCGAGGTGATCACCCCAGCACGCAAGCTCGAGCCCGTCGTACCCCCACGAGGCGGCTTTTCTTGCCAGCGTGGCAAGGGGGAGGTCCGCCCATTGCCCGGTGAAGAGCGTGACAGGTCTTGGCATCAGTGTTCTCCTTCAACTGGGCATCGGTGTCCATTTTTCGGAACTTTGAGCGCTTGCGATGACCGCATCGATAAAGAGCATCCCGCGCAGGCCGTCGTCGACACCGGGAAAATCCAGTGCCAGTTTATCGGGTAAGGTTCCGGTGAGTGTTGCGCGGACGGTGTCGGCGAAGTTTCGGTACACGTTGGCAAATGCTTCGATGAATCCCTCGGGATGCCCTGACGGGAGACGTGTGGCACGGGCGGCAGCCGGGCTCTTTCGCCCCACATAGGGGTTTCCCCGGCGATAGACGTGCACCGGCCCGTCCGGCTCCTTCACATGAAGGTAGTTCGGATGCTCCTGGTGCCATTCCAGGCTTTTCTTCGTCCCGTAGATCCAGATGGCGATGTCGTTCTCTTCACCGATCGCAATCTGACTGATATGAAGGACCCCTTTTGCGCCGTTCTCAAAGCGGAGGAGGCAGTTCGCATCGTCATCCACCCGCCGCCCCTTGACGAACGATGTGATGTCCGCGCAGACATGCGTGATCCTGAGTCCTGTAATGTATTCCGAGAGGTTCTCGCAATGCGTCCCTATGTCCCCCAGTGACCCGGCAGCGCCGCTGCGGGCCGGGTCCGTCCGCCAGAGCGCCTGCACATTCCCCGTATTCTCCAGCGGGCCGGCAAGCCAGCCCTGCGGATACTGGACGACGATTTTCCGGATTTCTCCCAGGTCCCCCCCGCGGACCATGTCCCGCGCGAGTTTCACCATCGGGTAGCCGGTGTAGTTATGCATGAGGGCGAAGACCTTCCCCGAGGATTGTACCAGTTTCTGAAGCTCGCGCGCCTCGCCGACATTGACCGTCATCGGCTTTTCGCACATTACATGGAGACCGGACTCGAGGAGCTTCTTTGCTATCGGAAAGTGTGCGTCGTTGGGCGTAACGACTGCAGCGAAATCCGCCCGTTTCCCGTCCGGAAGCCGGCGTTCCCTTTCAGCCAGGTCTTCGTAGCTGCTGTAGATCCGCGCCGGATCCAGAAGAAGCTTGCGCCCGGTCTCTTCCGATTTCTTCGCGTTGCTGCTGAAACTACCCGCCACGATTTCGATCCCGCCGTCCATGCGTGCAGCCTTGCGGTGCACTTCGCCGATGAACGCGTCGGGGCCTCCCCCTACCATGGCCATCTTCAACGTCCGTTCCAGCTGCATTGTTCCTCCGGGAAGTTCAGATGGGCACATGACGGAGACAGGGGCGCCGGCCGGGGGCGGCGCGGAATGCCCTGAGGATGGAATACGGAAAATTCATCTGAAGTCAGACAAGGATTACAGAAATGTGCGGCGGCACAGGAAAGTATAAATCTCTGACTGCGAGCGGAACAGGACCCGGTCCGGAATCGGGGAACAACCCGTTACGGTGCGGGGTCTGAATCGCACCATCGGTTTAAGAAAGAGCCGCGTATGTGAGAAAGTACGACATCAGGCATGAATAGTCAAACACCCTGCACCTTCAGGCGGCCGTTCCCCATTCCGCGCTAGGGCATGACCTCGACGCGCGCTGTTCCCCTGATATCTGACGACGATGATCCGACGAGGAGATTGTACGTCCCCGGGACGACTTCATACCGGTTTTTCCTGTCGTTGTAGACCCGGAGGTCCTTTGCTGCAACAGGGATCTCGATCGACCGTTTCTCCCCCCCCTTTAAATGCGTCCGCACAAAACCTTTCAGACTCTTGATGGGGTCTCCGCTCCTGCCGGCGGGGTACCTGACATACACCTGGACCACCTCGTCCCCGTCGAGCTTCCCCGTGTTCGAAAGGGAAAGCGTGACCCTGATCGTGTCGTTCGCGAGCACCGCACCGCGGGAAACGCGCACATCGCCGTAGTCGAAACGTGTGTAGCTGAGCCCGTGGCCAAACGGGTACAGCGGCTCTCCCGTGAAATAGCGATAGGTTCGCCCTTCCATGCTGTAGTTCTCGAACGACGGGAGGTCCTTTATTGATTTATAGAAGGTCACGGGGAGGCGCCCGGCAGGGTTATAATCGCCGAAGAGAACATCCGCCACCGCGTTCCCTCCCTGCTGGCCGGGGTACCATGCATCGATGATCGCAGGTATCTCCCCGTCCTCCTGGTTGAGCGAGAGCGCACTCCCGTTTGTCAGGACGAGCGCTACCGGCTTCCCGAGTCCCGCCAAAGCCCTGAGAAGTTTCTCTTGCGGGGCGGGGAGGACGATGTCGGTCCGATCTCCGCCGAGGAATCCTTCGAGCTTTATCCCCATCTCCTCCCCCTCCAGCTGCGGCGAGATCCCCATGACGGCGATGATCTGATCCGCATCCCGCGCGATTGCCATCGCCTCGGTCCCCGGGTCCGTCAACGGGAGACTCCACCCCAATGCCGCAACGGCATCCCCGCCATTCTGGTAGTACTCCATCCTGATGTCGTACTCTTTTCCCGCCTTCAGCTCGATGGCCCGGGACACGGCATGTACCCCGTTGTCCTTCCAGTCCTCAACGAGCAGTGTGCCATCGATGTAGAGACGGACTCCGTCATCGACTGTGGCGCCGAGGACGTAGCGTGCCGAGACCTCCGGCACGAGTTTCCCCGTCCATCGGACGGAGTAGCGCTCCGCGGGGAAGCCGGGGGCCGGGCTGTCGGTCCCCCACTGGAAGTTCACGCTCCGGTCCACCCGCACGAACGCCGGAGGTCCTTTTAGATCCATGTTGGTGAAGTATTCCCCCGTGAGCCCTTCCCCCTTCGGGCGTCCCGAACTTGATCTGAGGCAATGCGCGGGAATCGAATCGAGGTGGACAAGCCCTACAGCCAGGTCGCACCCGCGGGCGTATGTCACCTTTGTTCCAGGGCCCACCTTGTTTCGGATCCCCTGGAGAATCGTCACCGGATGCGAGGGGGTCCCGTTGTAATTGCCCAGGAGCACGTCCAGGTCGTCGGCGGTCGGTCCTACGACAGCGATGGATTTGATCTGCTTGTTCAGGGGGAGGGCTCCCCTGGCGTTCTTGAGGAGGACTATGCTCTCCCGTGCGACCCGCAGCGCCAGCGCACTGTGCTCCGGCGAATCATTTTCCGAGATGGGAATCCGGGTGTACGGGACCATCGATGGCGGGTCGAACATCCCGAGCCTGAACCGCGCGGTCATCAGGCGCGCGACCGAGACATCAATCTCCTTCTCGGTGATAAGTCCCCGGGCGACGGCATCGGCAAGCGATTCGTATTCCCCGCCGCACGACAGATCGCACCCCGCCCTGACGGAAAGGGCCGAGGCCTCCGCGGCATCGTGTGTGTATTTGTGACCGGCATGGATATCGGTGATGGCGCCGCAGTCCGACACGACGTAGCCCCCGAAATTCCACGTCTTTCTCAGGATGTCGCCGAGCAGGAGCTGGCTCGCGCAGCAGGGGGCGCCATCGAAACTGTTGTATGCTCCCATGATCGACCAGGCCCCCCCCTCAGTGATACAGGCTTCAAATGCCGGGAGGTAAGTCTCATAGAGATCACGCACCCGCGTCCGTGCATCAAACATGTGCCTGAGCGGCTCCGGGCCGCTGTGGACAGCATAGTGTTTGGGGGTCGAGATGACCTTGAAGTATTTCGGATCGTCCCCCTGGAGCCCCTTGACGAACGAGACTCCCATCCTTGACGTGAGAAAGGGATCCTCTCCGTACGTCTCCTGGCCCCGCCCCCATCGGGGATCCCTGAAGATGTTGATGTTGGGGGACCAGAAGTCCAGTCCCGGAAGGGATTCCCCCTTGTTCTGCCTGACGGCCTCATGGTGTTTGGCGCGGGCTTCCGTCCCGATCACGTCGGCCTCTTCGCGGATGAGCCGGGGGTCCCACGTGGCCGCCATGCCGATCGCCTGAGGAAAGACTGTGGCATACCCGGTCCGGGCGACACCGTGCAGAGCTTCGCTCCACCAGTCGTACTCCTGGACGCCAAGACGCGGGATCGCGGCGGCGTGGTTCTGCATTTGGCCTATTTTTTCATTCAGCGTCATCCGCGATACCAGGTCCCTGACCCGCTGCTCCAGCGGGGATGAGGGATCCTGGAACGGTAGTGAGCCCTGGGCGTGGACGCAGGTGGAAAGGGCTGCAAGAATGGCGATCGCCGGGGAAAGGAATCTCGGGCTTCGAGTCATCGGGAGCCTCCATCAATTTTCGACAGAAGATACGTTAGATTGGACTTATATGCGAATGGGATCGGGAGGAAAAGCACAGTTCTCTTTGCGGAGGATCCGGCAAGA
>PMDK01000265.1:0-568 GCA_003154425.1 Ignavibacteriota bacterium | reverse complement strand
GCAGAAGGATGCCTGGAACTATGACTTCACGAGGGAGAGTGTGCCTGGGCCTTGCATTGCTGATTGGCCTTACGTCCTGCTCACAGCATTATTCCAGGGAACTTGTGAACCTGCCTGTTTCGGAGAACCGGGACCTGCTTGATTCTTCACAGGCGCGGCTCGTGTTCGATTTCGCGCAACATTTCCCGAACCAGACGCAATTATCCATCTGCTTCATTGCCGGCGATTCAGAGAAGTATGTCGGCATTCTGCGGAGGAATGATTCTCTGGTGTACATCCGCAACAGCGACAGCGTGTTCGAAATAGGCTCCATCACGAAGACATTTACCGGAACGATGCTCGCAAAGCTGGTATTCGACGGAAAGGTCGATGCCAATGAGCCGATCAAGAAGTTCCTGCCTGTCCGCCTGCTGCAAAGCTCTCGTGACGGCATTGAGATAACTCTCGTCCATCTTGCGAATCATACCTCCGGGCTCCCGTTCGAGCCGGGCAACGTCAAAGACGTCGACGATCATCCATTTGATGCGTACAGCCCTTACCGGTATTATGACACAAAAAGGCTCTACGA
>PMDK01000190.1 GCA_003154425.1 Ignavibacteriota bacterium | reverse complement strand
GACTGCGAGAGCTTGCTCAGAGAGAGCGTGGCGGTATTGGAGATGAACACGGCATCCTCCTTCCCCACCGCGTAGAAGGCTTCGATGATCTTCCGCTTGAGCTCCAGGTTCTCGTCGACGGCCTCGATGATGATGTCGCACCCCCTGAGCTCCGCGAGATCGGTCGTACCGCGCACTCTGCTGATCACGGCGCGTTTCTCCGACGATGTCATGCCCCACCGTTTGATCTCGATGTCCATCGCCCTGGAGAGCCCGTTGATGCCCGATGCGAGGCTCTCGGCGGTCTTTTCCACGCCGATCACCTCGATCCCCGCCGCCGCAACGGTCTGCGCGATGCCGTGCCCCATGACGCCGAGGCCGATGACTCCCACCGCCTGGAATTTGTCGTCCCCCTTGTGTTTCGAGGAGATGGAAGACTCCAGGTCTTCGAATTTCAGCTTCTCAGCCATTGTCTGATCCTTGATGTCTCGAGAATGCCCTGTCCGCCGCCGGAATGCGCCGCTGCCGCGGTCCTGAGGCCAGGCGTCGATGTGGAATGGTTCCCGGGGTTGAAGAGAACGGATAGGACCGTGCATGCGGTGCCGGCGTGCCGGGAAGCGCACAACGTGCGTCCGGGCCGCCCGCGCTGTCGATCACCCCAATGTAACGAGAATTGGGGAGCGAAGCAATCGAGCGGCGAAGGGGGTGGGGAGTGCCTAAAAATCCCTTTTCTGCAGGAGCCATGCAGCCAGGCCGAGGATCCCTCCCGCGGAGAAAAACGACTGCACGAAAGGAGTCGCCTGCATCTCCTCGCCCGAGATCAGGTGTATGACACCCGATTCCATCGCAGGGATCTGTGGGAAGATGTAATACAGGCCGTCCAGGATTCCGCGGTAGACCCCGCTCTCCGACAGGAGATAGAGTCCGGTCTGGCGGCCCTCGAGAGGTCCCGCAATGAGCATGAAGTAGAGTATCCCCGCGATGATCGCGATGGCCATATTCCTGGAGACGATGCCGAAAAACGTGACGACCGCATAGAGGGCCGCGAAAACAAACGTGAGCAGAAGGGAACTCAGAAGAAACCGGGTGTTCCAGACTCCGACTTTGAGGCCCACGATGAGCCAGAGACCGCCGATGAAATAAAGGATGTTCAGAAATATCGCCGCGACGCTCCCGAGATATTTGCCCAGGAGGAGCTGCCACCGTGCGATCGGCTTCGAAAGGTAGAGGTCGACAGTCCCTTTTTCGAGCGCGTCGGTGATCACACCGGCGGTGCCGAAGACACCAAAGAGGACGATCCCGAGGAACAGACCTCCCGCGAACCCTGCTTCGATCTTCCCTGCGATATCCGCCAGCGCCTCATGCGTCACCGGTGGAGATGCCGGCTTTCCGAAAAAGGTGATCGTCAATCCATCAGCCGTCGAGTCGGTCCCGATGGCAAAGGCGGCGAACAGGAGCATGAGCGTTGAGATTCCCGCAAGGACGTAGAGCGTCGCTTTGGCGGCCAGCTCCCTGATCGTCCATCTGGCAAGCGTTACGATCTTCATGGGCGGGCCTCCCCGGTGATCAGGGAGATGAAGGAATCCTCCAGCGTGCTCCGCTGACGTGTGACGGACGTGATCTCCACGCCGTGTTTCCTCAGCAGGTCGATCACCCGGTTAAGCTCGGCAGTCGTCCGGCATTCCGCTGTAACATTCTCACCCTGCTGGGAGAGCCGTATGACAAACGCGCGTGCGGCCACGGTCACCGGTTCGGGGAGCGTGCCCGTAATGCCGATGACATACGCCTGTCCCGTCGCGGTCATCTCATCGACGGTCCCCACCTTCAGCAGGTGCCCCTTGTCGAGTACCGCCACCCTGTCGGAGACGAGTTCGACTTCTGAGAGGAGGTGTGAATTCAGGAAAATCGTCTTCCCTCTCCGTTTCAGGTCCCTCAGGATCTCCCGGATCTCCTTCCTGCCGACCGGGTCGACTCCATCCGTAGGCTCGTCCAGAAAAATGATCTCCGGATCGTTGATGAGAGCCTGGGCGAGGCCCAGCCTCTGCATCATCCCTTTCGAGTACTTTTTAACCTTCATCGTCCGCCACTGGGACAGGCCGACGAGCTCCATCAGTGTGCTGATGCGTCCGGGGAGCGGGCCCGCGTGTGATCCTCCCAGTGCGCCGAAGTAACTCAACACCTGTTCCCCCGTGAGGTAGCCGGGGTACCTGTGGTTTTCGGGGAGGTAGCCCACTTTTTCTCTGACCCGGACGTCCGGCAGACGGCGCCCGAGCACTGATGCACTCCCGGATGTGGGAGCCGCCAGTGAGAGGAGCATCTTGATAAATGTCGTTTTCCCGGCGCCGTTGGGGCCGAGGAGGCTGAATATCTGCCCTGTCTCCACCTGGATGGAAAACTCGGTGAGTGCGGTCACTTCCTGCCGGCGGAGCAGACCGCTCCTGTACACCTTTGAAAGAGCGTTTGATTCGATCGCGAGCATGGTTTCCTGAAGTTGTGCGGCATGAAAATACCGAAAAGGGGCCAACAATGCAAAGGGACCTCCTCCCGCCAGATCGGCGGAGGGGGGCACGTCTGTTGCTTTTCATCACTTGTTGACAAAGTGACAGGGGAGTGGTATATTGCAGGCGTGCGGGGAACTCACACTGCGATTGACGGTGTTCATATAGGTGATGAGAAGCAGATCCTTTTTTTTGAGCTGAAAGTGGACTACATCGGTCGTATATTAACTCCCGGGTGCCGAGACCAGAAAGGGAGAGAGTGCGCGCGTGAAACAGAGGCGGAGCAGATGAGATGATACGACTCTCGAAAAAAGTAGAATATGGCCTGATTGCCATCCGGCACATCGCAACAAAACCGGCGGGTGAGATCGTGACCGCGAAGGAGATCGCCGACACGTACGGCATTCCCTATGAGCTCCTTTCAAAGGTGCTGCAGAAACTGACGAAGTCGGGGCTGATCGCGTCCCATCAGGGGATGCGGGGCGGCTATGCTCTGGCCAGGCCTCCGGTTGAGATCCCGGTCTCCCTCATCATCAGCGCCATCGAGGGGACGCGCCAGGCGATTGTCCAGTGTCTTTCGGAGGGGCCGCAGACCTGCACCGTCTTTACCGTCTGCACGATCAAGTCACCTCTCACGAAGGTGCAGGCCAACATAGAACGCGCCTTCAGCACGATGAATCTTTCGGAGATAGTCTGAGGCCATGAACATCCCGGTGTATCTCGACAACCAGGCCACAACGCGCGTTGACGGGCGTGTCATCGAGGCGATGATCCCCCTGATGGACGAAGTGTACGGGAATGCGTCGAGCACACAGCACGAGTTCGGCTGGCGGGCGGAGGCAGCGGTGGCACAGGCCCGCCGGCGGGTTGCGGGGCTGATCGGAGCCCTCCCGGAAGAAATCGTATTCACAGGAGGAGCGACGGAGTCGGTCAACATCGCTCTGAAGGGAGTTGCCAGGGGACACCGTGCCGGGGGAAGGCGCATCATTACCGCCGGCACCGAGCACCATGCGGTGCTTGACACATGCAGGCGTCTGGAACGGGAAGGTTTCGAAGTGATACGTGTTCCGGTGGACCGCTACGGGATGGTGGATCCGGAGGATGTCAGGCGAGCGATGACGCCCGGGACCATCCTGGTTTCGATCATGGCGGCCAACAACGAGATCGGAACTCTTGCACCGGTCGAAGCGCTCGGTGCCCTTTGCAGAGAGCACGGAGTCCTCTTCCATACCGATGCGACGCAGGCCGCAGGGAAAGTCCCGATCGACATGCACGCGATGCATATCGATCTCCTTTCTTTCAGCGCGCACAAAATGTACGGACCGAAAGGGGTAGGAGCCCTTGCCATACGGGGAGGACCCCCGGCGATCCGCGTGATCCCCCTATTCGACGGGGGCGGACATGAGAGAGGGATCCGGTCAGGAACTCTGAATGTGCCGGGGATCGCGGGATTCGGCGTCGCAGCCGAGATTGCGGCCGATGTCATGTCAGAGGAATCAAGCCGGCTTTCAGGGTTGCGTGACCGCCTGGTTGAGGGAGTGAGCGAGGCCCTCGAAGGCGTCAGGGTGAACGGGCATCCAACATTGCGTCTCCCCCACAATGCAAACCTGCTTTTCCCGGGGGCAAACGCAGATGCCGTGATGATGGCGATGAAGGACATTGCCCTCTCCGCCGGTTCGGCCTGCAGCAGTGCGTCACCGGAACCGTCGCACGTGCTCAGGGCGATCGGACTGACCAGGGAGGAGACCCTCTGTTCGCTCCGGTTCGGTCTTGGCAGGTTCACGACCGAAGAGGAGATCGCCTACACGATCGGCAGAGTAAATGAAACTGTCCGGACAATCGCGTCGAAAACCGGCACGAAATCGGGCCCGAAATCAGGCCCCAATGCAGAAATGAGCAGGACCAATGCGCAGTCCGTCCACTAACCACCTATGCGTACTCCCACAATGAAATACGCGACAGAGATCCTGGATCACCGCATGGAGGTACTCGCGTTTCTGAAGTCACGATTCCCTCTCTACCATCAATCCAACGTCTTCTTCCGGGATATCCAGTACGGGATACAACTCTTCCTGGACCGGAAAGGGATCAAGTCGCGCTATCCCCAGTCGGAACGGATTGCGCATGAATTCGTGTCGACGCTGGAGCGTGAGGGGGTACTGAGAGGGGTAGACCGGCAGAGCTGGGCCCTGAATTATCCGGAGTTCCTCACTCCACGTTCAAAACCGGTTCCTGCCGCGAGGCCCGCGGCCCCGGCGCCTTCAGCTGCACGCCCGCCTGCGGCGAAACCCGCACCGGATCAGGAGACAGCGTGAACCCATGAGCATAGAGACCAGCAATATCGAAGAGCTCGCAAACCAGGAATACAAATACGGGTTTGTGACCGACATCGAAGCCGATGCCGCTCCGCGGGGACTGAGCGAAGACATCATCCGGCTCATTTCTTCGAAGAAGGGAGAGCCGGAGTGGATGCTTCAGTGGAGACTGAAGGCCTACAGGAACTGGCTGACGATGAAGGAGCCCGTATGGCCCAATGTCAGTTACCCGGCGATAAACTATCAGGACATCATCTACTACTCCGCACCCCGGCCGAAGGTCCGCCCGAAGGACCTCTCGGAGGTCGACCCCGAGCTCATCAAGACGTACCAGAAACTCGGCATCTCGCTCGGCGAGCAGGAGCGGTTGACGGGCGTGGCGGTCGATGCGGTGTTCGACAGCGTCTCCGTGGCCACGACATTCAAAGAGAAACTCGGCGAACTCGGGATAATTTTCTGCTCTTTCTCCGAGGCGGTCCGTGAACACCCTGATCTCGTGAAGAAGTATCTCGGTTCCGTCGTCCCGGCGGGGGACAATTTTTTCGCGGCGCTCAATTNNTCCGCCGTCTTCAGCGACGGCTCATTCTGCTATATCCCGAAAGGGGTCCGCTGCCCGATGGAACTCTCGACCTATTTCCGCATCAATGCCGCGGACACGGGCCAGTTCGAGCGCACGCTCATTGTTGCCGACGAGGGTGCATATGTGAGCTATCTTGAGGGGTGCACGGCGCCGATGCGTGACACGAACCAGCTCCACGCAGCCGTCGTCGAGCTTGTTGCCCTGGAGGATGCCCGGGTGAAATACTCGACCGTCCAGAACTGGT
>PMDK01000348.1:7915-31592 GCA_003154425.1 Ignavibacteriota bacterium | reverse complement strand
GCCTGCCAACACCGGACTGAACGGGAATGGAAGTACGGTGTGGGACATAGCTTTTGACGGAGCGAATCTCTATGCGGCTACGTCGAGTGGAGTGTTTCGCTCCACAAACGATGGCGGGCTATGGGTTCAGACGACAAGCGGCATAGCCGATTCGGCAACAATGAAACTCATCGCGACAAACGGCGTGTTGTGTTGCGGCACACGGTCGTCGGTGTACCGAAGCACCAACGCGGGGCAGAACTGGAGCGTTGCGATCAACGGCCTCCCTCAGTATTTCCAGCCCACGGATTTCGCTGTCGCTGGAGGGTATCTGTTTATGTCGATCACCGGCGGTGTTTACCGCTCGAGTGATTATGGTATGCAGTGGGTCCTAATGAGCGGGGGATTGCCCCCGAACCCGGACGTTCGGGCGCTTGCAACCTACGAACGGCCAGCCCCGAACGGTCCCGCACTCTTTGCCGGGCTAGATAATGGCGGCGTCTACGTCTCTTCGGATACGGGTATGACCTGGGTTGATGTGGGCACAGGCCTGACCGGGGGAGGGAAAAGCGTCTACTGTCTGCTTGCCGCCCAGGGGATTCTCTATGCGGGCACTCCTGCCATCGGGGTATGGAAGCGACAACTCTCGCAGATGGTGACATCCGCCGCTGGAGGATCCAGGCCGACCAGCTTTGTCCTTGATCAGAACTATCCCAACCCCTTCAACCCGAGCACAACCATCCGGTACGAACTGCCGACGGCCTCGCTGGTGAGGTTGAGTGTGTATGATATCCTGGGGCGGGAAGTTCGAATCCTTGCAGATGAAAAGGAGAATGCAGGGTCGTACAGAGTAACGTTTAGTGCCACAGGGCTGGCGAGCGGGGTCTATTTCTACAGGTTGCAGGCGGGCAGCTTCGTGAAGTCGTTGAAGCTGCTTCTTCTCCGTTGACGATCCGTGCAGTTGGGTGCTTTTGATGGAAGGTGATCGACTTCGCATTTGCGGGAACGCCGTCCGGCTTCTCTCTTTACGGCAAGAAAAAGGGATGACTACCCAGTGAACAAAAATCTGCTCTTTGCCACGGTTGTGTCAGCACTCGGCAGTTTCCTCTTCGGGTTTGACACCGCAGTTATCTCTGGTACGACGAAATTCATAACGGCGTTTTTCAGCCTGACGGACACGACGCTGGGCATTACCGTGTCGGTGGCTCTCTGGGGTACAATGCTCGGGGCGATCATAGTGGGAAAGCCAGGAGATGTGTGGGGGCGACGTGCTGTGCTGGTGGTCTGCGGAGCGACGTACTTCGTTTCGGCCCTGGGGTGTGCCCTGGCGGGCGGCTGGTACGCACTCCTGGCGTTCAGGTTTCTGGGAGGAATTGCTATCGGCGCCTCCTCTGTCATGGCGCCGATGTACATCGCGGAGATTGCACCGGCAAAAATGCGGGGCAGATTGGTGGCGGTATCGCAGCTCAACATCGTCGTAGGGATTCTCGTCGCGTTTGTCACCAACTATTTGCTTGTTAACGTCGGCGGGGACAACTGGCGCTGGATGTTCGGTGTGATGGCGGTTCCGGCAGCCGTCTTCTTTGCATTGCTGTTTGTCGTACCGGATAGTCCCCGGTGGCTCGTGAAAATAGGTCAACCCGGCGAAGCGAGGTCCGTCCTGGACAGGGTCGGTGCGGAGGATGTTGGATCCGAGCTGGATGATATTGTTCAGTCCCTGAAGGAAGAGCAGGGCACGACGAAATTACTTCAAAAGAAATACAGCTTTGCGATTTGGTGTGCTGTTCTCCTTCCTTTCTTCGGCATACTGAGCGGGATCAATGTGATAATGTATTATGCCCCGATGATCTTTGAGAAGGGGGGGGCGAGCACAGACGCGGCTATGCTTGAGGCCGTCGTCGTGGGAATCACGAACCTGGTGTTCACCGTGCTTGCGATGTTCTTCATAGACAGATTCGGACGCAGGCCGCTTTTGATGATCGGTGCAGTCGGCATGTGCCTGTCGATGGCAGGTGCCGCGGTCCACTACTACGATCAGAGTCTTTTCGGGAACGAGGCAATGATCGCGTGTGTCATCGCATTCGTGGCGTTCTTCGCATTTTCAGTGGGAGCGGTGATCTGGGTGTTCCTTTCGGAGATCTTCCCGAACAAGGTCAGATCCAGAGGACAGGCGCTGGGGACGTTCGTGGACTGGTCGGTGAACGCGCTCGTCGGCCTCTTGTTTCCACTGGCCCTGACCGTCTTTGGTGGCGGAACCGTGTTCCTGTTCTTCGCCCTGTTGGAGATCCCATTCTTCTTCTTTGTATTGAAAGTAATGCCGGAGACCAAAGGAAGGTCCCTGGAGGAACTCGAGAAGTTTATTGTATTGGAAAAGTAGAAAGAAACTCTTTCTTTGACAGTGCCCATGCAGAAGGAGCGTGAACTACATTGCCATCGTTGAACGGAGGTTCTGTTGATTCCCGTCAGAGATCGGGCAAGAGAGTCGCGGTTGCCATCGATCTCGGAGGTACGAACCTGAGGATGGGAGTAGTGGATGAATCAGGCGAAGTCGTTCGCTGGAAGAAGCAGCCCACACCCCGGAATCGCGAATCCATTCTTCAATGCATCCAGATGTTGGTGGGAGATGGACTCGGGATTTGTACGGCCTCAAACCATGACATCGTGGGCGTCGGGATATCGACCGGCGGACAGGTTAGCTTCAAAAAGGGTGTAATCGTTTCAGCCACGTCGCTGATCCCGAACTGGTCCAATGTCCCGCTGAAGGAGATAATTGAGGGACGGTACAATGTTCCTGTCTATGCGGATAACGACGGCAATTGTTACGCAGTCGCGGAGAAGCGGTTCGGAAAAGGGAAACAGCTTGACAACTTCATTGCACTCGTTCTCGGGACTGGAATCGGTGGCGGCATTTATGTGGATGGCAAACCGCTGCGGGGAGCAGGCAATTTCGCCGCGGAAATCGGGCACGTGAGCGTGGACGCCAATGGACCAGAATGTTCGTGCGGGGGCCGGGGCTGTATCGAGCTGTACGCCTCCGGTTCGGGTATCGCACGGTGGGGTTTAGAGAATCCTCTGCTCCGCCATTTGGTGGGCACGAAGGGGGAGTTGACTTCAAAGATCATCGGGGAGGCGTCGAGGGCGGGCGACTCATCAGCAACTTCCCTGCTGAGGGCCGCTGGCGGGAGGCTCGGCCTTGCCATGGCCGGCATGGTCAACGTATTCAACCCTGAGTGCATTATCATCTCGGGCAGTCTGCTCGAACTGGGATCTCCATACCTTGATGAATTCAGGAGCACGGTGGTTCGGCGCGCCATGAAGGCGAATGGGCTCGGATTGCGAATCGAGAGCTCGGATTTTCCGCAGGAAGGTGGAATCCTGGGAGCGGCGGCACTCGCGTTTGAAGAAGTGGGAGGTGCATCAGATTGAAAAAGGGACTGATTGTTTCGTGCCAGGCGGAAGAGGGAAGTCCGTTTAACTCCCCGCAATTCATCGCTGCCTTTGCGAAGGCGGCGGAACTGGGGGGAGCCGTCGGTGTGAGGGTGAGAGACCCCGAGAACGTGAGAGCAGTCGCGGACGTCACCGACCTTCCTATTATCGGACTGACAAAGGGACTATTTGATTCGGGCGGCGTACTGGTGACTCCAACAATTGATGATGTGCTGAGACTTGTGGACAGCGGCGCAGATATCATTGCGTTCGACGCGACTATCCGTCGAAGGCCCGGAGGGATGTCAGGGCTTGAATTCCTTCGAGCGGTCAGGGCAGCAATACATAGTCCGGTTCTTGCTGACATTTCCAATGTTCATGAGGGATTGGCGGCAGCGGAGGAAGGGGCGGACTTTATTGCCACGACACTGTCCGGGTACGTTGAGGCACCCGTCAGGTCGAAGTATGAACCCGACTTTTCACTCATTAAAGAGATTGCCTCAAGGACAAAAACGCCTGTCATTGCAGAGGGAAGGATCTGGTCACCCGAACAGGCGAAGACGGCAGTCGATTGCGGGGCATTCGCAGTCTGCATTGGTTCGGCAATCACGAGGCCTGTCGACATTGTCCGAAGATTTGTTGATTCGCTCTCGGACTTAGAGCAAACCGCAGAAATTTGAGGGACTCGCCAGTAATGTGAACAGTCCTGAACATCTATATGATGGTTACTAGCGGATGATCGAGATTTTTTGTATATTCGGGGGCGGCTGGGGTGTGCAAAACAGGTGCCCCGGTGGAGGAAATGTTGTCGAAAGTGACTCCAGGACAGGCTTCCCTTCTGCCGGTTTCGAACACTTCATTTGACGGATTTTCCGAGCCTTTTGCACTTGCCGCGCCAGGGTATCTCTTCTCTTGCGTTTTGCCTCTCAGGTCACTTATGGTTAGCTTTGATCAGGGCGGTCGAACTGAAGGTCAGGGGGGAGTCTACGACTAGTTCAGGAGGTCGACGGCTTTGGTTGGAAATGCAGGCAATAGGGATTTTTGTTCTTTTGTCGATCATGTCCGTAAGCGTTTGTCACGCCCGAATATCGGCATCGCGCTTCGTCCGGCGTTATGGGAGCACCGGACCGCATGGAGGGGGAGCTCGGCGTTGCCGAATCCGCGTTTCCGGCGGGGGAACAAGCCTTGAAAGAACTGACACGGCTGGTGATAGTTTCTCATGTCGTGATCTTCCGCCACGAAGGACATCTTTACGCATACGGACCCTATGCCCGGGAGCTCAACATCTGGGCGGATCTGGTTCGTGAGTTGATCATTGCATCGCCGTACCGGGAAGGTCCCCCTCTCCCTGACACAGAGATGCTGGCGAGGGACAACATCACCGTGATCCCTCAACGGGAAACCGGAGGAGACAGGCTGTCGGAGAAAATCAAGCAGGTGATTTCACTCCCTCTCCTCATCTGGGATCTCGTCCGGGCGGTGAGGTCCGGTGATGCTGTTCATGTGCGCTGCCCGGGAAACCTCGGGCTGCTCGGCGTGATCGTGGCGCCGATGTTCCGTCGCTACGTCGTCGCAAAATACGCAGGCCAGTGGGCGGGCTATGAGGACGAGTCACTAGCCGTCCGCCTTCAGAAGGCCATACTCCGGTCCTCCTGGTGGGAAGGCCCCGTGACAGTATACGGGGAGTGGCCGGATCAACCTCCGCACGTTGTTCCCTTCTTTACCTCCGTACTGACAGCAAGCGACATCGCGCAGGCACGCCGCGCCGCGGATCGGAGGAAAAGGAACAACCCGATCAGGATCCTCTTTGTCGGCCGGCTTTCGAGTTCAAAGAACGTGGACGTTCTTCTCTCCGCTGTTGCGCGGCTCCCGGGGGTCCCATGCACGATTGTCGGTTCGGGCGAAGAAGAAGCGGCCTTGCTCCGGCAGGCCGAGGTTCTTGGCATCACCGATCGGGTCAAATTCACGGGGTGGGTCAGCTTCAACGAAGTTCTTGATTTCTATGAAAACTCAGATGTCCTCGTCCTGGCCTCGGATACAGAAGGATGGCCCAAAGTGATCGCAGAGGGGATGGCTTTCGGTCTCGTCTGCATTGGTTCCGACAGGGGTCTCGTTCCCCGGATGCTCGGGGAAGGGAGGGGGATCATTGTCCCTCCGAAAAATGTCGAAGCCCTCGTGGAGGCGTTGTCGAAGGTGACTCAGGATCAGGAAGAGACCCTCGCGATGGCCCGACGCTCCGCGGAGTGGGCTCAAAAATTCTCACTGGAAGATCTCAGGGAGGCCCTTCGGAAGCTGCTCACAAAAACATGGGGGGTGGAACTCGTCCCTTCCATGCGCGAACCGGCGCAGGCCGAGGAGACGGCGGCCTGATGAGCGCGATCGACTCAATGCAGCCCGCGGCCGGATGCAGCCACACCAGCAGGGCGCGATCGTCCCCTTGTTGATCCCAAATGCAGGGTCGAAGTTTACCCTTGCCTCCTTTTGGGTTTCATTGTTGTCCTTGGTTAAGGGTAACATTCTTCTTCCCGTAGTGGTGTTGCAGATCCTCTCAAGTCCCCTTCCCATCCGCCGCCGAATTCTCCGGCAGAACTCCCTCATTCACCTGTTCGGCTAAGTAAGATCAGCGCATTTCGCCTTTTCGTTCCAGGCCTATCAAAACACCAGCTCCGATTGCGAGAATGGCCATGAGAATACCGAGTCCTGAGAAATAGAGATTCAATAGCTGCATCAGCCCGGTTACAATGAGCCAGATAGCCAGCAAGAGCATACCGAGATTCTTGGTCAGTTTCATTGAGAGCCTCCCTTTGTTGAATGAGAGGATTGTCTCTGACTGGCAAACGGTTGAGCTTCGTTAAAATACGCCCTTCCTTCATTCCCTTCAAGGGCTCCATCGGGATGGTAATTATCAAAGTGAAAACACGAGTCCCCGGCTGGTTGTATGCCGCGCTCTTTCGCGGAAACCGTGGGAACGATATTCGTCATCCGACTGTTAATCCACCATAATCTCCTGTTTCCCGTCGGAAATTGGCACTTATCGTTCTTTCACAACCACACATGGAGGGGGTATGAAGAGACTTGTTCTGGTTTTCTTGTTCACACTCGTCCTGTTCCCGGCCCTGGCGGCGGCCCAGATCCCGAATGCGGGATTTGAGACCTGGGCCGGAGGCGAACCCGCGAGTTGGACCACCACCAATTACGTCGATTACTACGTCCCGGTGACACAGACCACTGCCGCTCATAGCGGCTCTTCGGCACTAAAGGGCGCGGTCGTGTCATATTTCACATACCTCTATCCTCCGTATGTCTGGTCGGGATTTCCGATTGCACAACGCTATTCGACACTTACGGGATGGTACACGTTCACCCCGGTCGGCGGCGACAGCCTGTACGGATGGGCGGCAGTGTTCAAGTCGGGCATCCCGATAGCCTATGGGTTTTTCGGCAACACGGCCGCCCACAGCACATACACGCAGTTCAATGCCACGCTCAATTACTTTCTGAGCGGTACGCCGGACAGCTGCGCTATCTGGCTCGGGATCGCCGGATCGACCGGTAACAGCAGCAACTACCATAATGGGTCGATGTTCACCATCGACGATCTGTCCCTGTCGGGAACAGCAACCGGGATTGCGGAACAACCGACGCAGCCCTCTGCATTCGCGCTGAATCAGAACTTCCCCAATCCGTTCAATCCGAGTACGGTGATTCGGTACCAGCTTGCGGGGGCGGGCCCCGTGCGCCTGACCGTCTACGACATACTGGGACGCGAAGTGGCCACGCTTGTCGACGGGATCCAGCAACAGGGGATTCACGAAGCGCGGTTCGACGGAGGGGGACTCTCAAGCGGAATCTATCTCTACAGGCTCCAAACGGCCGGGTTCATCCAGCAAAGGAAGATGATTCTGCAGAAGTAGAGGCATCGAGAATGGAGTAGGTCGTAGTGAAAGAGCCCGACATTGTCGGGCTTTTTATTGGGACCCCGTCGATCTTTCGCTCATGACGGCGGGAAGCAGGGACTTCTGCTTGATTTTCCGTCCGGGTTCCTGTACATTGCCTTCACCAAGTTCTTTGTGGACAACCTCTTCTGCCCTGCGCCTTTGCCGGAGCAGCTTAAGAGGTTTTTTTCATTGGAGGATGAAGAATGGACACGATGGACCGCAGGCAATTCATCAAGAGCTCCGTGATGGGAGCATCCGTTTCGCTGCTTTCCGCATCGCCATTGACGTCAATTGCCGGTCAGGCCGCCCCCTCTCACGTCGCTCAGGGGAAGATCTTAAAGCGCCCTCTTGGAAGGACGGGCATCGAGCTCCCGGTCGTCAGCATGGGAGTCATGAGGGCGGATAACCCCGCACTTGTGCGCGCAGCGCTCGATTCGGGAATGAGACACCTGGACACAGCTCACGGCTACCAGAAGGGGAACAACGAGACGATGCTTGGGGAGGTGCTGAAGGACTATCCCCGGGATTCGTTCGTGATATCGACGAAAGTTCCTCCCGATGCGAAGGATGCCTTCCTGGCGAATCTTGATCTGAGCCTGAATCGGCTGCATATGGATCATGTTGACATTCTCTATGTCCACGGGCTCACTGCCGGGGATGATGTGGTGTCCCCCTCCACGCTCGAAGCGCTGAAGGCGGCACGCGAGAGCGGGAGAGCTCGTCACGTTGGAGTGTCCACGCACAGGAATGAACCGGAAGTGATCCGCGCAGCGGTCCGGAGCGGCGTGTACGAGGTCGTCCTCACATCTGTCAATTTCAAGCAGGACCATTATTCCGAGGTGAAAAAGGCCATCGCGGAAGCTGCTGCTGCGGGGGTCGGCATCGTCGCAATGAAGACGATGGCCGGAGGGTTTCACGACAAAGAGAGAACGAAACCTGTGAACTGCAAGGCAGCGCTGAAGTGGGTCCTGCAGGATCCGAACGTCACGACGGCGATCCCGGGGATCACCACATTCGACCAGCTCACGGAAAACGCGGGGGTCAACTATGATCTCGTGATGACGGAAGACGAAAAGTCGTCACTCATTCCCGGAAAATCCGAAGGGGGGCTCTACTGCCCGGGATGTCCCGGTTGCACGGATCGCTGCGTGAAGCGGCTCCCGGTTCCTGATATCATGAGGGCGTACATGTATACGTACGGGTACCGGGATGCACGGATGGCGCAGGATCTCCTCCTGGGGCTTCGGATCGCCGGTGATCCATGCGGTGAGTGTGAGGCGTGCACCGTGGGCTGCCCCAGGGGGTTCAATGTCCCCGCGCGGGTACGGGATGTCGCCAGGCTGTCGTCCGTCCCGGCAGAGTTTCTCGTCTGAGTGCCTGTGAAATCCATCCTCGCTCCGGTTCTCTTTTTCCTCATTATGGGATGGGGAGGTCCCTCCGCAGGGGGGGGGAACGGATCGGTGTTTCCGGCGGTGGCCGGGTGGAGAATCGCTCCCCCACCGGGAGACAGCGTCTACACACCCGACAATCTATGGGACATCATCGACGGAGGGGCGGAGCTCTTTCTCAGCTACGGGTTTGTGGATCTCCACATAATGGAATATGCCGATCCAGCGGGGACGGATGTCCGTGTTGAACTCTACCGTCATGATTCGAGGACGAACGCATTTGGCATCTACAGTCAGGAAAGAAATCCCGGCTCTCATTTCCTGGAAATCGGAACGCAGGGCTATGTCGAGGATAAGGTATTGAATTTCCTCTGCGGCGTGTATTACGTGAAAATCTCAAGCCACCGGGAGGGAAAAGAAGGAATTGATGCGATGCTGCTGATCGGCCGACGGGTGGCTGAACATCTGCAGCAGAAACCCGGATGGCCCGGCGAGCTGGCATTCCTCCCCGCGGAGCAGAGACTCCCCAACACGGAAAGCTACGTTGCAGAGAATTTCCTCGGCTACAGAATCTTTCATTCGGCGTTCACCGCGCGATACGAATCGGGATGTACTTTGTTCATCATGGATTTCGAATCGCCTTCCCGGGCTCGTGCCGTCGCCGGGGCCTACATGAAGACCGTGGGTCGCCCCCAGGAATTCCCGGAAGGGCAAATCACGGACATCTCAGATCCCCACAGCGGGTCCATTGCGATGCTTCTTCAGGGCCGGAAAGTCTGCGGTGCGTTCGGCGCAGGGGGTCAGGTCCTTGCGCACCACTACTTGACACTCCTTGAATCCCGCCTGCCTGCCGCGGAGTAATTGGCGGACAGGTTCTCCTTCCTTCTCCCTTACCTGTCCTTCCCGGATTCGCGAGTATCGCGGCGGGGAACGTCGGCACGCTTCGTTTCCACTTTTCGCGTAACAACTCGAACCGCGTTTTCGCCCGGAAGAATATCGGCCCCGAATCGCATTGCGTATAAGCGTGTGAATTCAGCGCCGAAGAGGACGATCTGTGAAGAATAGTACGCCCACAGCATAATGACGACGAGCGATCTTGCTGCACCAAATGTCGATCCGATGGCACCATTGCCAAGATACAGCCCGATGAGAAGCTTCCCGATTGAAAACAATAATGACGTGACTGCTGCTCCCACCCACACATCCCTCCACTTTACACTCGCGGCCGGGACGAACTTGAACATGAGCGCGAACATGACGGTGATTCCGACAAATGATATCGTGAAATCAAGAACGTCGACCAGCCCCGTGATGATGGCGAGGAGGTTGCTCACGTAGTTGCCCATTGCCGCCAGACCTGCGCTGATGACGAGAGATACCAGCAGGAGGAATCCGATTCCCACGATCATGGCGAACGAAAGGATCCGGCCCCGAAGGAATGCGCGAATCGTCCCTGTCGGCTTCTGCTGAACGCGCCATATAGTATTAAGCGAATCGCGAAGCTGGACAAACACCGCTGATGCACCCAGCAGAATCATGACGATGCTGAAGATCGTTGCCAGAATATTTGAGTCGGATCTATATGCGTTTGTGATCAGGGTTTGGACAAAGTTTGCTCCTTCGATTCCAATCAGTCCGCGAATTTGGGACACGAGATGCCCGTTCGCCGCCTCCTGACCGAATACGAGACTGGAGAACACGATCACCATAATAAGCAGCGGCGAGAGGGAGAATACGGTGAAAAATGCCAATGCCGCACCCTGCGTGCCGATGTTGTCATCATCCCACGCGATAGCAGAATCCTTCAGTAACAGCCAGATACCCTTTGCGCGGAGAGTTCTCATGATAGTCACCGTTCTATTGAGCGCGAGCCGTTTTCAGGGTGATCGTAAGTTGAATGCGTCTTTCGACAAATGCAGGATTCTCATCTTTCTGAAGAAGGGCTTCACATACCCCGTAAAATGCCCGTGCGCATCACTTTTCCCCTCGCGTCAACTGTCGCGACGGGCGATCTCGAGAGGCGCTTGCTGTTAGTCAGATTTCAGGCATGGAGGATTAGACCGTCTTGTTCTGAACAAGATACCACTTGGTTCCAGGGGATCACATCAGTCGGGAGAGTGAAAAAGTAGCTAATCCTTTGTGAAAGGGGAACGCAAACGCCGGCAGGCAGTCAGTCAGGAAGGGCTAACTACCCTTCCATCCCTTTGGGTGATTACTTTGTGGCGGGGTATCGTCTAACTTGTGAACAGTTAAAGCCTCAACCACTCCGGATATCATTAGCAGGAGTCAATATCGATTCAACTTTGTGAAAGGTGCATCCATGACAGCACGGAGAGCTATCGGATCTATCGTCATAATGTCTGTTCTGGCCCTCCCCGCGTTTGCGGGCGGAAAAGGGGACCTTCAGGGCTACTTGAGCGATGCGGCAACCAGGGCGAAAGCAACAGCCAACCCGGCCGAGAAGCGCCAGATCCTCGACGAGTCGTTTCGCACCATCTGCACAGCCCTCGACGTGGTCAAGAGCATGCCGCTCATTTCGAAAGACGATCTTGCGGGAATTAACCGGTTCAAGTCTGCGCTTCAGGAAAAGCAGAATGAGCTTGCAGGCACCAATGGCTACACGCGCGTAGTAGATTCGCAACTCAATGCGTTCTCCAACTACGTGGTGCAGGATATGGAACAGGCCGACCAGGTAATAACCATCAGTCTTGTCACTCTTATCATTATCGTTCTCGTGGTTTTACTCCTTGTATAGCAGTCTCTCTACGAGGAAAGATTCAAGGATAGTAGTGAGAGACCAAAACATCAATCACCAGTCGAGGAGAGAGATCATGAAAGGCTTCCGGGGCATAGCAAGCAGTCTTGTCATCGCAATTGCAGTACTGATGTTCGTCTCCACAGCCAGCTCACAGCTGCAGATCCGCGTGAATCCCGAGCACCGTACCAGAGAGCACTTCGTTCGTCATCCCCGCGCTCGGATGCATGTTCGTTCCAATGTGCAGGTCCGCCATCGCGTCGAACGACCCGATGTCCGGCAAGGTGGTCACGACCAGCGCCAGGAACCTAACAGGAATCGGTAAGAGACCGGATCCAGGGAAGAGGTGATGCGCCTCACCGGGCATTAAGCCGCTCCATCGCATGGCAAGTGCTCGACGGTGCCTCACCTCTTTCAGCTGGACTGTAACGCAAGTCCTCATTCTTTGCTCCTCTCTATCCAGGCGACAATCCTGACGTCCTGCCGTGCCGTTGAGCGATTGCTTCGGTGCCTCCTAACCGTAGGTCTTGAACTTCTCCCGGTTCAGTCCGGCACGACGGCGGCCGGCGGGAGTCCTGAATTATGCGCTAGAAACGGTATCCACATTCCAGAAAGTAGCGGAATCCGTTCATGGTGTTGTCAAGAACGTAGTCGGCACCGAGCATCCCGTACAGATTGCGTGAGATCCAGAAATTGGCGTCGCCGCTGAACGTCTGGGTCGTGTACGTCTGCTTCAGCCGGTCCACGGTGTACGAACGGGAGTCGTAGTGAAGCAGGATATCCACACGCTGGGAAAACCCCCTCCCCAATTCAATTGTCGACTGGGAACCAGTGAGAAACGACCCGCCCACATTGCGATATCGCAGACTCCCGAATACACGCGAAGAGAAGATGTCCGTGACACGGATCCCTGCTCCCAGGGTATGCGATGACCCGCCGTCGACTGCACTGGTATTGACGCTCGCTTCAGTGTTCAGCGTGTAGCTCGTTCCCAGGCGGACGGTCCCTTGGAGCCGGAATCCCTGGCTCAACGCCTCATGGAAAAGAGAGTCGGAAACGCTTTTCATGGATTCAAAGAGATAGACACTCCTCGCGCCATCATAGCCGAAATTGGTCGACAGCCAGGACGTTGGTACGTAGTTCACGAACACGAGAATGCTCGACACGAAAGGGCGGGAAGAGATGACACCATTGGTCGCCTCTTTTAATTCCACGTCAGCACTCCCGTAGGCATTGAAGTTCGCCCCCATCGCAATGCCACTCTGGACCGAGAGGAACTCCCTGTCGAGGTTTCCGTCAACGGTCTGACGAACATAAGCCGCACTTGCGTCATACGAGTCGAAAAAGGACTCGCCTTCACGATATGCCAGAAATCCTCCCACACTTCTCTGATTTCCGCCGATCCCCGTCAGGCGCGACCGGATGCCGGTTCCAGCAATGGCGCCGGCCGTGAAGTGACCCTGCCGCACGAGCAATTCGCCGCCATCAAGCGCGCCGACCCCCGTGACATATCTTGAGATGAATCGACCGGCGCTGAATCCGAATGCGGAGCTCTCCCTGTCGAAACCGAGTGACAGCTCCGACAGATCGAACCGGGAATGCGTTGAATCGCCGTAGCGGAGGTAAGGGCCACCGATGTCATAGTATTCCCGGCCGTACAGGGAGAGAGACATTCCTGTGCCCCCCAGGTTGAGCAGCCTTATGTGTGCGTAAAGAGACGGCTGGCTGATGTTGAGGCGGGAGTCCTCGGCCGATTGACCGTTGTACTGGAATGCCACCCGTCCGGCAAGCACGTTTTCTCCCGGCTTTCTCCCGATGCCGGGGGGTGACGAAGGGGAGGGGGCGGGAGCCGACATCGCCGAATCAACGACCGCCCGTGGAGGCTCCGGCAGAGTCCCCTCTTTTATGAGTGTTCCGACATCCCCGATGCGGGGTGGAAGAAGAGAGACGAGCGGGCGGCTGACGGAGGAATGAGAGGAGACAGCAGTGATCACGGCCGAACCCACACTTGTATCACCCCTGGCAATCACCAGCGTATCGCCGACGGACAGTCCCTCGTCCTTTCCTCCGTCAAAGTACACCTGCGCCGAGGTGCAGTAGGTGACCCGGAAGCGAATTGTACGCTGTCCACCGGCGTCGCAGACAGAGGCTGCAACGAGAAACACCATTCCCGTGAACAGAAGAGACCTGATCATGATGTGGTTCCCGTCATTATCCCTGCGGATGGCATCGGTAGCATGCCGAACTGAGGTACTGGTATCCGCTCCTGCCGGAATGGGTGTTGTCGGTGCTCGCCTTGTTGTGTTCATGGCAATTGATGCATTCAAAGGCGCCGTAATTTGCCTGATTCGCATGGCAGTCGGAACAGGAATTCCATCGGCCGGGACTGTGATGGCTTCCCGCACTGATGGGGAACCATTGGTCATGGGGAAACAACGAAGCGGGTTGCCAGGTGAGCGCCCGGTGACACGTCGCGCAATCCGTGCTGAATTTCGCCGCCGAATGCCCGGGGTTGGTTGTCGCGGTGTATTCTCGAAGATGACACGACACGCATTCGGAAGGGGTTCCCTGGAATCGGCCCTGCGTGTGGCACGTTTTGCAGGGGAGCGACGCATGAATCCCCCGGGTCGGGAAATTGGTGTTGTCGTGATCGAACGACGAAAGCCATGATGAAGCCGATTCATCGTGGCAATCCGTGCACCGGGTCGAAAAGCCGGCTGCCCTGTGGTTGACGGCGATTGCGGATTCGAAATCACGCCGGTGGCACCCGAAGCAGTCGGACGTGGTGCCTGCAAAGCGCAGTGTCGTATGACAGAGCCGGCACGAAGCATCCCGGTGCTGACCGCGGAGCGGAAATGCCGTTGTGTCATGATCGAACTTGAGGACGGGATTCAACTGCGCCCAGGACTCGCTTCCATGGCAATCTGTGCATCGCAGGACGAGGGGGCCATGGGGTGAATCCTGCGCCGCGGCAATTCCCGCAAGAAACAGGATGAGCAGTATCGTTCTCCGTGACAGGAGCGGCGCTTTGTAAATCACGTCAGTGTGTCGATTCATGGAGATTGGTTTTGTGACAGTCTTCGCAGGCGACTCCCAGAGGCTTGTAGCGGACCACCGGTTTGGCATCCCGGATCTCCGCCGGATGACATTTTCCGCATGTGACCCCGGCATGGGCCCCGCTCAGAGCAAATCGGGAGCCCGTGCTGTGATCAAACGTACTGCGCTTCCAGGACTCCGCGTTATGGCATGGTTCACAGCGCGTTGCTCCCCCCCTGACGAACTGGCCGAGGTGCGGATCCTTATGACACGGTGCGCATGCGGCAGTGATACCCGCATAGCGCACGGGATCTGCTTTCTCGTGACATTTCGCACATTGCACGGTGCTGTGCTTTCCTTCGAGCGGGAACGTGGATTTGCTGTGGTCGAAGAGAAGTGAAGACCACGATCCGGTGACATGGCATGATTCACACTTCTTGTTCTCCTTCTCGAATTGCTCCCTGTGCGGGTCCGCGTGACATGTGAGGCACATCGGGGTCTTTTCCCAACGGAACTGTCTCGTGCTTTTCGCCTGGACGATGCCGGCCTTGTGGCAGGCGATGCAATCTGTCGCCATGTGCGCGCCCGTCAGGGGATACCTGCTCTGAAGATGGCTCTCGATAGTGTAGAGGATGACCCTGAAGCCCCTGTCCGAATGGCACGCCTCGCATTTTCCTCCGTCTGCGCGCGCGGCGAACTGCCCGCCATGGGCGTCCTTGTGGCAGTCTGCACAACGGCGAAACCGCGAAATGTGAAAACCCAATTCGCCGCTGGCGCCCACCGCACGCGGAGCAGTGGCGTGACATGCCTGGCATTTGACGTCCGCGTGTTTTCCGTTGAGGGGGAATTCCGATCGTTGGTGGTCGAACGTGCCTTCCTTTGTCGTCTTCCAGGCCGCAGTGGAATGGCACTCGTCGCATCTGCGGGTGAACTTCTTCATGTGAGGATCGCGGTGGCACGATTCACAGGACGAAAACGTCATGCCGCGGTAAAGGACCGCGCTGGAGTGATCCACGGTGCCGTTGTGACACTGCTTGCACTCCGCCAGCCTGTGCTTTCCAGTCAGGGGGTAGCGGGAATGCTCATGTGAAAAAAACGGCGCCGGCTTCCATCTCTTCGTGTCGTGGCACGACGAGCATGGTGTGGAAAACTGACTTCGGTGTACGTCAGGATGACATGAGGTACAGGAGGGAGACTCGCCGAGATAGGTCCGCGTCCGTCTTCCCTGAAGCATCTTTACACCGGGGTCTGCGACGTGATTCCAGGAGTGGCAGGAATCGCAAGCGATCTCGGCGTGCTTCCCCTCCAGCGGGAAACCGGTCGTTATGCGATGGTCAAACTTCGTGGTATCAAAGCGCACGATCTGAAAATTTTCGCCGTTGTGATCGCTATGGCAATCAGCACACCGATTGTCGGCCGCATGTGCATGGACACCCCGCGCGGAGCCAATGGAGGCTTTGATTTCCTTGTGGCACTCGAGGCACTTGTCGTTCGACAGAGTCTTGCCGTACGGATGGCACGAGGTACATTTGCTGATTCCTTCCAGCTCGTGGTGCCCGCGGGCGAGTTTGCCGGGCGAGATTTGTGCCTGCGCGCAGAGAGGGAGGAGAGCACTCGTCATCAACAGAACCCTGCGTGCAGTCATCCAGCCGCCCAGACGGAAAGCGGCGTGGAATTCGAGGAGATACTTCATCTTCAAGGAAATAACTGCGAGGTGTTACAGAATGAAGCGAATTTCGTAGAAATTCGGGCGGGATGGAATCCTGTAGAATGTGGAGTCGATGCTTCCGGATGCACTAGTGTAAACATAAGGATTGATTTGGCTAATCTCAAGTCCCCGGCAAATTGTAGTTGTGGTTCATTTGCGATACCTTGGGACGCATGCACAGTCTGAGGGGGCACGCGTGACCATCTCTCTGCCGGTCAGAGCTCTTGCTGCGCTGTTGTTCGCGCCGGCATTGCTTTCTTTGATCCTCTCACCACGGGCGCCGGCTCAGGAAGCCGCTGTCAGCGAGTCGGTCCGGGTATTCCGCACGTACCCCTTCTCCGATCCCGATCCGGTGCCGCGGGTCGGGAACATCTATCCGTACTTCCGGTTCCAGGGGTACAGCAGTCGGCCCGTCGACCGTCCGTGGAAGATCATCACGATGGAGAACCCGTACATCCGGGTTCTTATCGCTCCCGAGGTAGGGGGGAAAATCCTCGGCGCGTTCGAGAAATCGACCGGACGGGCGTTTATCTATTACAATCGTGTGATGAAATTCCGTGAGATCGCCATGCGCGGTCCCTGGACCTCCGGCGGGATCGAGTTCAACTTCGGCGACATCGGTCACGCTCCCACTACGGCGACGCCTGTGGATTATGTCACAAGGAAGAATTCGGACGGGAGCGTAAGCTGCATCGTCGGGGCGCTTGACCTCCCGTCGCGAACCGAATGGCGGGTGGAAATCAGGCTTCCCGCCGATAGAGCTCTGTTTGAAACACGCTCCTCGTGGTTCAATCCGACGGAAGTGAGCACTTCGTTTTACCACTGGATGAATGCGGCGGCAGATGCGGATTCTACTCTCCAGGTGATTTATCCGGGGACGGCCTTCATCGGGCACGGGGGGGAGCTCTCGGCGTGGCCGGCCGGTCAGGACGGACGGGATCTCACATATTACCGGGACAATGCGTTCGGGTCGTACAAGTCGTATCACGTGCTGGGCGTTTACACGGACTTCTTCGGCGCGCGCTGGGGGGATTTCGGCATGATACACTGGTCGAGATTCACGGACAAGCCGGGGAAGAAGCTGTGGATCTGGGGGCTCTCACGAGAGGGAGAGATCTGGAAAGACCTGCTGACCGACCCCGGGCTGGGGAACACGCAATACGTGGAAATCCAGTCCGGCCTCCACTTTAACCAGGCTGCGTCGCAGAGCAGCAGGACGCCGTTCAAGCATATGCAATTCCTTCCCGCCTCGTCCGACCGGTTCACGGAAACGTGGTTTCCGTTCAAAGGAGTGGGGGGAGTGACGAGGGCAACGCCTGACGGCGTGCTGTATGTCCGGTCGACGGCGGGAAAACTCCACTACACCTTCTGTCCGACTGCGGAATTCCGCGGCACTGTATCGCTCCGCGTGCAGGGCGGTGCAACGGAATCGCGGACGGTTTCACTCAGGCCGCTCGAGAGCCTGGAGGATTCTGCCGCTGTGGTTGACCGGGGGGCACATTTTGAGATCAGGATCGGGACGTTGATTCGCTACACGAGCACGGATGACAGCGACCGGGTCCTTCAGCGCCCCCTCACGTCAGACCGTCCGTTTACCTGGAATTCTGCGTTCGGGCTCTCCGTCGACGCACGGGAACGGGCACGGCAGAGGGACTATCCCGCCGCGCTCACCTCATACCGTCTGTCGATCGCAAAGGACCCGACATTTCTCCCGAGTCTCGCCGGCGCGGCAGAGCTGTTCTACAGGCGGATGCAGTACGATTCATCGTTCCTGTACGCCCGCCGCGGGCTCGCAATCGATGCATATGACCCGGAATCGAATTATCTCTACGGGCTCTCCGCCCGCAGGCTGAACAGGGAGTACGATGCAAGAGACGGCTTCGGTGTCGCCGCACAGTCGCGCGAGTACAGCGCGGCTGCAAACCTCCAGCTAGCGGAGATCGCATTCACCGACAGCGCGTGGAGTGAAGCGGCAGAATACGGGAACAGGGTCCTTGCGGGCGATAGATCCAACGCGGGAGCGGCGAAGCTGATGGCGGTGCTCTACCGCCACAGGGGAGACACGACGAAGGCGTTGTGCAACCTGGAAGAAATGATCGGATGGGACCCGCTGAGCCACTTCGCACGATTTGAACGTCACCTGCTCTCGCCGACACGGGAGACGCAGCATGCGTTTACCGATGCGATTCGCAGCGAACTGCCCCAGGAGACATACATGGAGATCGGAGCATATTATGCCCGGCTGCGTCTCTGGGAGGACGCAGAGTCGGTTCTCCGATTGGCGCCACCACATCCCGCTGTGGACATGTGGCGGGCATACATCGCTTCAAAGCTCGGACGGGGACCGGAAAGCAGAGAGCTGCTCAGGAGTGCTCTCGGCGCCGGTCCGATGCTGGTGTTTCCCCACCGCCAGGAAGAGATGGAGGTCCTTCAATGGGCGGAGCGTGAGCGGCCTGACTGGAAGAATCGGTACTACATTGCACTTCTTCGCTGGAGCATGGGAATGCCGGATGAGGCGAGGAGATGGCTGGACATGTGCGGTAACATCCCCGACTATGCCGCGTTCTATCTTGCGCGCGCATCGCTCAGGAGCGCTGACCCCGATCGCGCGCTTGCGGACTACGAACGAGCGCTCAGGGCCGGTCCCGACGAGTGGCGGACACACAATGCGATCATTTCGTTCCTTAATGAGCGTGGGCGTTTTGCTGAAGCCCTCCCTCTCAGTGTGGAGGCCGCACGGAGATTTCCCGGGAACTATGTCATGCAATTCCTGCTGGCCCGGACACTGCTTTTCAATGGAAAATACGCGTCCAGCCTCGCAATCCTCGATACGCTGACGATACTCCCGTTTGAGGGGGCCAGGTACGGCAGGGATGCCTACAGGCAGGCATGCATACTCAGTGCGCTGCAGAAGATGCGGAACGGGGAGTACAGGGCCGCTGTTCCCCTGATTGCCCGGGCCCGGCTGTGGCCGGAACGCCTGGGGGCCGGAGAACCATACGGCCCGGATGCCAGGATTGAGGACTACCTCGAAGCCGGTATTCTTCAGAGGGCCGGTGAGAAGAAACGTGCAAATGAACTCCTGACGAAGATCGCGGAGTACACCAGGGTGCACTGGAAGACGGGGAACACGCAGCAACTTATCGGCGCATTCGCATTACGCGACCTCGGAAGGGACTCTGAGGCGCGTGAGCTGCTCAAACAGTGGACTGAGCGCGAACCTCAGAACCCGGGAGCGCGATGGTCGCTCATGGTATTCCAAAAAGAGAGGAGCAGATCTCGGGCGCTCGAGAAGGGCCTCCGCTCTTCCGTGCTCAGCAGGTCCACCGGCGACCAGGATTTCGTGCTGATCGCGGATCTCGCCGGCGTGGGGCTCGGCAAATGAACGCTCTTCTGCCGCGATATCGTGGGAGGTGGACGGCTGCCTGGTTTTTCCCGCCCGTCAGAGTATCCCCTGGAGAAAAAACACGATACCTCCCGCACCCAGAGCAAGGCTCACGAACCAGAGCCATTTCTTCCTGGTAAGAGCAGAGATGGCGCCCAGCGCTATCGCAATCTGGAAGACCGTCACGCCCTTGGCGAGGATCTGGTGCGATGCAAGATTCTGTTCCGAGGAGTGCTCCTTTTCGCGTGCTTTTTCCTCAATTTCCTTTTGCTGGTTCTTGTATTCCGTGGCTTTTTCTCCGTCCTTTGCCTCAGGTTCCTTCCCGAGCGCGCCCAGCAGCTCCATCTTGCTTTCGAGGACGGCCGACTTGACGCCTTTGGCCTGGTAGTACGCCCATTGGTCGGATGCCTGTATTTGTTCGATCATGGCTTCATTCGCACGATGGCCGGCAAGGAGCGAGCAGGCAGCGGCGAGAACTGCAAGCAGAGCGGAGCTCAGGGCGACGAAAATTATCCAGGTCTCGCTGCTATGATGAGCCGCATGCTCGATATCCTCATGCAAATGCTCGGTCGGGACTTCCATGTCTTCAGGCATATCGACCTCCGTGGATATGTGGGACAATGATGGGTCAGCGAGGTGTTCCTGCGTGTTGTATATACTCATCAGTCGCCTCGTAAGCAACAGGTATATATGTACGTTTGACTTTTGCGTTGATTTGGAGTGAAGCTTTTCTTACGTTCTGTCGAGATGTCGTGGTGCAGATGATCGAGGAGGCTGATACGCGAATTCGTTGCCGGTCTTACCGGAAAATTATTAACGCCGATAGTGGTGCTCACACGTGAAGCATGGGAAAGACAGAGCGCTCCCCAAGAGCGACCAAGTGGATTCTTCCCCATCCCCGGACGAACTTCTCGACCGGATCCCCCGCGTGCTGCTGGCTGATATCCCCACACCGCTGCAGGAGGTCCCCCGGCTGGCCCGCACGGCCGGACTGACAAAACTCTTCATCAAACGGGACGACCAGACCGGCCTCGCCATGGGAGGGAACAAGGCGAGGAAGCTGGAGTATGACTTCGCAGAAATCCTGAATCAGGGGTCCGACGTCGTCATCACTGTCGGAGGCACACAGTCCAACCATGCGGTCATGACGGCGGCGGCGGCGCGCAGGAATGGTCTGGACGCCAAGATCGTGCTGGGGGGGCCCGGCGTCACCGAGTACCAGGGGAACCTCCTCCTTGATGTGCTTCTCGGAGCCGAGATCCGCTATCTGGAGAACGACGACAGGAACGATTCCCTTGCCTCTGCAATGGAAGAGTGGGCGGAGACATTGCGGCGCGAAGGGCGCCGGCCCTATACACTGCCTGTGGGGGGGACAACAGGAATGGGCGCTCTGGGGTATGTCCGGGCAATGCGCGAGCTCGCTGTCCAGCTCGGCCCCGGCCCTTCGCAAATTGTTCTTGCCGTCGGCTCCTGCGGGACATTCGCCGGCGCGATCCTCGGCGCGCGGCTGTACATGCCTGAGGCTCGTGTCATAGGCATAAGTGTTTCCCGTTCCAGAGAGGAGATCGCAGGCCGGACCATGGAGGTCATGGCGGAGAGTGCGAGAATCCTCGGGTGCGAGGTCACGCTGACCCATGCGGGAATTGAGTCGTATGACTGTTACCATCAGGAGTACGGCGTCCCGACGGATTCCGGCAGGGAGGCGATTCTCTCCTGCGCGCGCCTCGAAGGCATATTGCTCGATCCTGTCTACACGGGAAAATCGATGGCAGGGTTGATTGATCTCGCGCGCCGCCGGATTCTCGATCCGGCCGTTCCTACGGTATTCATTCACACCGGCGGATTACCGATCCTGTTTGCATTCGAGCGGGGCTTTCGGGACCTCGCGCAATGCACAATGATCCAGTCCCCGCCACGGAGGGAATCAGAGTGAGACCGCTCGGCGTCCACGCACTCGTGATGACATCGTTCGCTCTCCTGTGTTTGACTGCCGAAGCCCCCGCGCAGTCAGGCGGAGGAAATCAACGAGATATCCCATCACTCATCAGGGCGCTTGCCGACAGCGACGCCGTTGTCCGGGAGAATGCCGCGGAAGCCCTCGGGAGACGGGGTCCGGAAGCGGAACAGGCAATTCCTGATCTGATCAGGCTCCTTTCGGATAGGGATCCGTATGTCAACGGAAAGGCGGCCGACGCGCTGAGCAGGATCGGAAAAGGAAGCGTTCCGGGTCTCATCAGCGCATTGACGCACGGGGAGACAAACGTCCGGTGGTGTGCTGCGATTGCGCTCGGGAAAATGGGAACCGGTGCACGGGAGGCGGTCCCCATGCTTGCGGACGCCCTGCGCGATTCGGAGGACAATGTGCGCTGGTCTGCCGCGGTGGCGCTCGGCGGGATGGGAACCTTGGCCGGAGAGGCGATCCCGGCGCTCATCCGCTGCCTCTACGACAGGGATGAGGATGTCCGCCGGGGTGCGGACATGGCCCTCGATGAAATCGATCCGGGACGGCGGTCACGAACGCCGGACTGGCATGCCGCCGTTGCGGTGATCGACACTCTGACTCCTGCTCTGATGAGTGAGCTCCACGTGCCCGGGGTTTCCATTGCGGTGATTCATGACCGGGCCGTCGTCTGGTCAGGGGAATACGGCGTCGCGGACGTCAGCCGCCGCACACCTGTAACACGCGAGACCCTTTTCGAAGCTGCGTCGATGACCAAGCCGGTCTTCACCTATACTGTCATGAAGCTGGTTGAACAGGGAAAGATCGATCTTGATCGCCCGTTGACGGAGTATCTGAAGGAACGCGCCTTCCCCGATCAGCCATCACGGTCCCTGATCACGGCACGGATGGTCCTGACGCACACGGGGGGATTTCCCAACTGGCGGAAGGGGGGAGAGGAGAGGGATGGCCCGCTGCCGGTCATCAACAGACCGGGCTCGCGGTTCAGTTACTCGGGGGAGGGGATATTCTATCTTCAGCGTGCTGTCGAGAAGATCACGGGAGAGCCCATTGCCGTGCTCGCGAAGAGGACTCTCTTCGATCCGATGGGTCTCGTGCGAACGACATATGTCTGGACACGTTCCGCGGACAGCGTCCTTGCGGCGGGTCATGCGTCAGACGGCACATTCCTGATGAAGACACGATACACGCATGCGAACGCCGCGTACACGCTATACACGACTGCCGGGGAGTATGCGGCGTTCCTCGTTGAGATCCTGAAAACGGACAGGTCAGCCCGCTATTCGCTCTCAAGAGGATCCATAGGGGCAATGCTCGGCCACCATGTCGCCGTCGATGCGCGGGGGCCCATCGGCCGGCCCGGGCGGGCAAGAGGCTTTGAGGTATACTGGGGTCTCGGCTGGTCGATCAATACGACGAGCGAGGGAGACATCGTTCACCACGGCGGAGCCAACGGGTCCGGATTCCGGTGTTTCAGCCAGTTTTCCCCGGGCCGGGGAACCGGCATCGTGATCATGACCAATGGCGTCAGGGGGGACGATCTGTGGGCCCGTCTCATCGCCAGCGTCGGAGATATCTGATTTGCTCTCCGGGGAGCGGAGGGAGCGTCAGTGCTCTCCCGCGGTAAAATCCGCCCACCGATGTGATCCTCTGTCTTTGAGGAGTCCGGTCATCCAATCGAACTGAGGATGCTCTGTGAGGAATCTCCCGGCATCGAACGGCCGCCCGCACCCTGATCCCCAGCGGGCGGCAAAAGACATGTTTCTGGCCATAGTCCCATCGACGACTTTTGCATCCACCGTCCCCCCGGGCTCAAAAGGGTCTCCGGTGTCGAGGGAGTCACAGTCGCCGTGGGCGCAGAGCCCCCGCCAGCTGAGGCTGTTTCTGTGGAGATAGGAGTCGTAGTGGTCGGCCTCGAATTCTTTTGCGAGGCCGGCCGTGATCTTCCCCTCATGTTCTCTCATCAGCTGCTTCCAGCGCACGCGGCGTGACACTCCCGATATCCGGATGTCGGTCTCGTGCTGCTCGGTTTCCAGACGCAGGATCTTCGTGTTCTCTGCCACGTTGGACCCGCTGTAGTAGCCGTCGTGCGTCCTCTCAAA
>PMDK01000348.1:0-7864 GCA_003154425.1 Ignavibacteriota bacterium | reverse complement strand
TGAAGTCCCCGATCGTCGTCTCCGCCCCAACGATTCCTCCGGCGGTGACAAAGAAGTCGGTGCCGCTGTGTATCCAGCCGGGGCTCGTCTGCATGAGTATCCGGTACCCCTTCTCGGGAACGATGTCGAGTATGATATACGGATCCGCCTCGACGTATGAGCACATCGTGTTGTGACCGAGCACAATTCCGCCGTCCGCCGTCATCCGGCCCGTGGCGATGAAGCTGCTGCACGACTGTTTTCTCGTATCGGGAGAGCGGAGGTCGAGCTTCTTTTTCTGCTCCGGCCACCAGTATCCCGAGAGCTCAACGTAGGCGTTGTAGGTTATCATCTCTTCGATGGAAGTCGTCACGCCCGCCGCGGTGGCTCCCTCGGCGATGCCACGAATCTCTTCGAGAAGCTCTGCGTCGATTCTGGTGAGGAACATCGGCACGGCCTTAGCGACGAGCCATGCCCATTCCATGCCGCTCTGGTACTCCCACACCGCGCGGGTGATCCGGAGAGATTCCCTGATCTCGCTTGCCATGAGGTATCCGTGCTGGAATCCTCTTGCCCGCGGGGTTCCTTCGCAATGAAGGTAGACCCACCCTTCCTTTGAGTGACGGCCGGCATGTGAAAGCCAGGAAGTCTGATCGGCGGAAAGGGGGCCGGCGCCGGAAGGAGTGCGTTCCTCCTGCCTGGGCTGTTCACGGCCGCAGGCCGCCATCAACAGCATCAAACCGGCCAGGAGTGCAACTGAAGTGCTTTTCATGACGGGCAACCCCTATGAGATGTGAGCGGACGCGGACTGCCCAATGTACAGGGGGGAAGCCGGGTAATCAAGGGGCGTTCTCGATAGGCCAGATTGACAGATTTTACGACCACTCTCCGGCGGTCAGCTCCCGTGTCCGGGACCGGGTTCCGGATTCGTCCTCCCGCGCCGGATTGAGCGCGATCGGAATGTATCGAATAATTGGTCCTGCCATACCCGCTTGCCTCTTGACATTCACAACGACGCGAGGTATAATAACCGCGAGAAGGTTTTCTCACCCCACCCACCCCATGGGAACCTTTTTTCATCAATGAGCACTCCGCTCGTCGACCTCTTTCTCGAAGCCGTCGCCATTGACGCGGTCTCGTTGCACGAGGCTCCCGTCGTCCGGTTCATCCGCGAGAAACTTTCCGGGCTTCCGGTCCGGATCGTACAGGACGAGACGGGTCCGATCGTCGGGGGGGAGACCGGGAACATATTCTGTATCCCTCCGACCTTTGATCCGGCGCAGCCTGCAATCGCGCTTCTGGCCCACATGGACACGCCGCGATCGACGGCGAATGTCCGCCCGGTCCTGACCGATTCCCGGATCACCAGCGACGGCACGACGACTCTCGGCGTCGACAACCGGGCCGGAGTCTCGGTCCTTCTTCACGTTCTTGCCGAACATGTCCGCAGAAAGCTGGCCGGGAATTTCGTCGTGGTCTTCACGTTCGGCGAGGAGATCGGCATGTACGGCTCGAAACACGCGGATCTGCGGCCCTACAACGTGAACATGTGTTTCGTGTTTGACTGTTCGAAACGCCCCGGGACATTCATCCAGTCCGCGGTCGGCAGCTCGCTGTGGACGGCGATCTTCCACGGCAAGTCGTCGCATGCAGGAGTTGCACCCGAAAAAGGAGTGAACGCTATACAGATTGCGGCGCGGGCGCTCAGCGAGGTCCCGGTGGGACGGTTGAGTCCGACGACGACCGCAAATATCGGGATAATCTCCGGCGGTGAGGCGACGAACGTCGTCCCCGACCGGTGCAGGGTTGACGGCGAAGTCCGGGAGTTCGACCAACGGACGATCGAAGAATATCTCGCCTCGGTTGAGAAGAAATTCTCCGGTGTCGCCCGTGACAATGGGGGGTCTCTCACGTTTGAATCACAGGTGGATTTTCCGCCGTTCGTCCTGGATCCCCAGGGTGAGGCCTTCCGCAGGACGGGGGAGGTGCTGACATCCGTCGGCCTGAGTCCGAATCCCATTCAGTACCTCGGGGGGAGCGATGCGAATATGCTCAATGCCAAAGGGATTCCGGCTGTCAACCTTGGCATTGGCGCGCAGAATCCCCATGGAAACGACGAATTCATCCTTCTGGAAGACCTGGCCAAGACCGTGGAGATCGCGGAAGCTTTGATTGCCGGGAGCATCCGATGAACGGATCCCGTGCCGCGCGCCGGTTCTGCATCGCCGTGGGGGCTGTTGCTGTGACACTGTGCACCACTGTCGCGCAGACGCCCAGGGGCTCGCTCTTCATTATCGGCGGCGGACACCGTACGCCCGAGATGATGCGCCAGTTCGTTGATCTGGCAGGAGGGCCTGAGAAGGCGAGGCTCGTCGTGATCCCGAACGCCTCGGCCGACGGCGATACTTCCTGCCGGGACATGGCCGATGAGTTCCGCGCGCTCGGCGTCAGGACGGTGGACTGTTGCCTGCTCACGCACGAGCAGGCGTCCGATCCTCGCTCCGCCGCTCAGCTTGACGGAGCGACGGGGATCTACTTCACGGGCGGAGACCAGGTGCTCGTGACAAAGGCCCTTGTCGGCACACCGGTGCACCGGAAGCTGCTGGAGCTGTATCAGGCGGGCGCGGTGATGGGGGGGACGAGCGCCGGGGCCGCCCTGATGAGCAAGGTGATGATAACAGGGGATGAGAAGCTCAACAGAGATACTGTTAATGCATTCGTTTCTATCAGGAAGGACAACATCGTCACGGTCGAAGGGATGGGTTTTCTGACGAACGCGATCATCGACCAGCATTTTGTCAGGCGGAAGCGGCACAACCGGCTGATCAGCGTGGTCCTGGAACACCCGGAGCTGGTCGGCGTCGGCATCGATGAGGCCACGGCGATCGTCGTACGTCACGGCGATCTGTTTGACGTGATTGGCTCAGGAAGCGTCGTAGTGTACGATGCAACACATGCAACAGGGATCCGGACGGACAGGCGGGGGAACCTGTCAGCGGATGGGCTCACGCTGCACATCCTGATTGCGGGAGATTCGTATGAGATGCACTCGCACACCGTCCGCCCGGCCGGAGATGTGCGATGAAGGCACGGCTCTCGTTTAATGCCCTCCTGATCGTGTTCGGTGTCGTGCTGCTCGTCGCGCTGGCGACCTGGGTCGTGCCCGGAGGGGAATACCGCCGGGAGGTCAAAGATGGAAAAACGCTCGTCGTTCCCGGATCATTCGTGTACGGCGAAAGCCGACCCCAGGGACCTGGCGCGGTGCTCGCTGCGCCGCTGAGGGGATTTGTCGAGGCAGCGAACATCATCGCATTTTTGTTCGTCATCGGCGGGACCTTCATGGTGATCCAGAAAACCGGGGCGATCACCACTTCGCTCCACCGCATGGCCCTTGTGTTCGCCCGGAAACCGCACCTCCAGAAATACTTCATCCCGGCGACCATGTTGATATTTGCCCTGGGGGGCGGACTTTTCGGCATGTGCGAAGAGACAATGCCGTTCGTGCTGATATTTATCCCGCTTGCGATCTCCCTGGGCTATGATTCTCTCGTCGGAACGGCGATCCCTTTTCTGGGGGCCGCCGCGGGGTTTGCCGGGTCTGTCTTCAACCCTTTCACCGTCGGGATCGCCCAGCACATCGCCGAGCTCCCCGTCTACTCGGGGTATGAATACCGGATCGTCATCTGGACGATCAGNNTTCGTGATGCTGCATGCGGCCAGGGTCAGAAAGAACCCGGAGTCAAGCCCGGTGTTTGATCTGGATCAGGAACGGAGGCGGACGCTCGAGATTGACGCCCGGGAAGATCAGCAGATGACGCTCGGGCACAAGTTCGTGCTGGGAGCGTTCATGCTGGCGCTCGTTCTTCTCGTCTACGGCGTTCTTGCCCACGGCTGGTACATCACGGAGATCGGCGCGCTGTTCCTCGGACTCGGCCTTCTCGCGGGTCCGCTCGGGAACCTCTCTCTGGCCGAATCGGCGGATGCGTTCAAGGAGGGGGCCCGCGGCATGGTCGGCGTAGCCCTTATCATCGGGTGCGCCCGGGCAATTCTGGTCGTCGCCGGTGACGGAAGGATCATCGATGTGCTGCTCTACTCGGTTGCAAGCCTCATAGCGGGTTTTCACCCCATCGTCGCATCGCAGGCCATGTTCGTCGCGCAGGGGATCATCAACTTCTTCGTCCATTCCGGGTCAGGCCAGGCGGCCCTGACGATGCCCGTGATGGCGCCGCTGGCGGACGTCGTTGGGATCTCCCGGCAGACGGCGGTCCTGGCTTTTCAGTTCGGGGAGGGATGGATCAATCCCATCCTCCCCACCTCCGGTGTCACGATGGGTGTGCTCGGACTGGCCGGGATCTCCTGGGACCGGTGGTTCAGATGGATGCTCCCGGTGCAGGTATATTTCTTTATTCTGGCGCTTGTGCTGTTGATACCACCCTTTTTGTTCCACTACCACTAGCTCACTATTTCTTCAACCACTCCCGCAAGGAGGTGCTATGAAAGGACTCATTGGTACCGCGGCGGTCGTCTTGGCATTGCTTTCATGCGAATATGCTCATGCGCAGAGCCAGGTGTACGGCCAGGGGAACGGGTTCGGCTACAGACTGAACAGGTACGGGCCTATCCGGATCTACACGCCCGACACGAACGGAACCGTCCAGTTGAACCGGGCGTCCATTCTGCTGGCGCTGAGCAAGACCAACGTGGGCGACTACACTGAAGATGCACAGCTCGTGTCACCTCCGACAATTACCAATGCCGGTCCCAGTCCCCGTGCCGCGACGGTCATGTTCGACAATTCGTACAACAGCCAGCAGCCCAAAGTCAAGGTCCGCCTCTCGACGTACACGTGGCCCTCGGACGCTTTTGTGATCGCCCGTTACACCGTCATCAATGATACAAGCATCAGCTATTCGCTGTATCTGGGGCTGGCGATGTCACCCGAACCCGGCGGAGCGTACGGCGGCGAGACGGTAACGTATGATGCCACAAAAAAGGTCGCGTACTTTTTTAAGGCGGGGACCGCGATGTACATCGGAGTCAAACTTGTGAGCGGTTCACCCTATTCCTTCCACGTGCTTGACTACGCCGTGTATTCGCCGTCGGATCCCAGCTCGGACGCCGCCGATGATTCGACCCGGTACAAAATGACGGCGCTTCCCGGGTTCGATACTCCGCTCACGGCCGGCGTGGACGGGTCGATCTACAACCTGAACGTCGGCAGCGTGACGATCGCCCACGGCGACTCCTCGACGTTCAGTGTCGCCTACGTCTACGGCACAACGCTGAGCGCCATGCAGGCGGCGGCGGATTCTGCCGATGCGCGCTACAAGAAGGTGTTCACTTCGATCCAGCAGACATCTCAGGCCGTCCCGCAGAGCACCTCGCTCCTTCAGAACTACCCGAATCCTTTTAACCCGTCGACCCTGATTGAGTTCCAGCTCCACCACGCGGGGGAAGTGTCCCTGAAAGTCTATGATGTCCTCGGTCGGGAAGTCGCGGTGCTTGCCAACGGCACGCTGAATGCGGGGACATATCGCGTCCCCTTCGACGGGCGCCAGTTTGCAAGCGGCATCTACTACTACAGGCTCGTGGCCGGATCCTTCATCGAGTCCAAGCGCATGTTGCTCGTGAAGTAGCCGATGACACGGGGAGGCGGAAACGGCGCCGAGAAGCGGCGCGGGTCACTGGACCTGGAAGCGATCATTCAGCGGAAGTACACCGGGCTTCCGGAGAACCAGCGCAAAGTGGCTGATTTTCTCGTCCAGAACATCCGGGAGGCGCCGTTTCTCTCCGTCGTGGAAATTGAAGACCGAAGCGGGGCCAGCAAGGCGACGGTCGTCAGGCTGGCCCAGAGCCTTGGCTTCTCCGGCTTCCTCGAAATGCGGGGGAAGCTGATACAAGGGGTCCAGTCTCAGATGAGGATCACGGAGATGTTTCCCCTGCTCGCCGGGACGAGCCGCGAGGAAACGCTCACGGCAGTCGCCGATCAGGATGTCAGGAACATCAACCAGACGATCAACCAGCTCGACAGGAAAGTCTTCAGGGACGTCGCACGGATGATCCTCAATGCCCCGCGCGTGTACACGCTCGGACTCGGAATCTCCTCGCTGATGGCCAGGATCCTTGCATACTCGCTCAGCCAGGTGGCGATCCGGTCGACCTCGCTCGCGCATGACTATGAGACGTTCATCGAACAGATCCACCTGTTTGACCGTTCTGATCTGATTATCGCGTTCTCGTTTCCTCCGTATTCGAAGGAGACGATCGAAGTCGTCAGGGCCGCCGCGGGGCGGAAAACGCGGATCGTGGCGGTAACCGACAGGGTGACATCCCCCGTGAGTCTGTATGCCGCACGCGTGCTTCCTGTTGTGAGCCAGAACATGCTGTTTACAAACTCGTTCTCCGCCATTTCGGTGATAATCAATGCCCTCACCACGGAGGTCGCTCTCCTGAACAAGGCGAAAGCACTGAAGAACCTGAAGGAGAGCGAGAAACTGCTCGAACGAACGGGACATTACTACGCAGGGTAGAGGAACCGCCATGAAACAAACCCTTTGCCTTTTCCTGGTCCTCCTTGCGGGGGCCGGCACGCTGATCGGGGGAACGACGGGAAAGATCAGCGGTCACGTTACGGACGGAGGAAGCGGTGAATCGCTTGTCGGTGCCAACATGGTCCTCGTCGGCGCGACGCTCGGGGCGTCGACGGGTACGGACGGGACCTACGTTATTCTGAATATCCCGCCGGGGACGTATGACCTGCGGGTGACCCTGGTCGGCTACGGCACCACGCTGATCAAGGGTGTCCGGATCGTGGCCGACCAGACGACGACAATTGACGCGAAGCTCGAGGTCTCGGCGGTGGGGCTGGCGGAGGTGGTGATCCAGGCCGAACGGCCGATGGTGCAGAAGGATGCGACCGCCACGATTGCCGTCATCAACAGCGAACAGATCAAGATGATGCCGGTGAAGGACTTCGTGGAAGTGCTCCAGATGCAGTCGGGGGTCGTGGCTGACGGCAGGAACCTCTATGTCCGCGGGGGGCGGTCGAACGAAGTCGCGTATCTCATCGACGGCATGTACGTGAAAGACCCGGTCCTCGGGAGTGCGGGGACCAGGATCCACAACGAAGCGATTTCGGAGCTTGTGTTTCTCGACGGCTCGTTCAATGCCGAGTACGGGAATGCGCTCAGCGGAGTTGTCAATATCGTGACAAAAGAGGGGGGAAAGGATTTTACAGGATTGCTTGAAGGAAGGACGAGCGAATTCGGGATCGCTCCGTACAGGCAGTACCGGGAGGACCGGGTCGCGGCGCTGGTGAGCGGCCCGATCGCCGGCGATGACCTGAACTTCTTCGCGAGCGGCGAACGGGACGCCCGGGGGAGCTGGCTCCCCTTCGGCTATGACCGGACGCTCTCCTTTATCGGGAAAGTCAGCGGGACACTCGTCCCCGGGCTCAAGACCACCCTGACGGAGAGGTACAGCGCGAACGACAACCGGCCGTACGATCAGAGCTGGAAATACATCGGCAATCAGTACCTGAAGGTCCGGGAGAAAAGCAGGCAGACTCTTCTCACCGTCACACACACAGTTCTCCCGAATCTCTTCTATGACGTCCGGTTATCGTATTTCAACCAGTCGTACTATTCGGGCATCGACAAGGATACGTCGCAGTATCTCTCAACGGGGGGCCGGCTGTATCTGCGGAACGTCGGGCTGGGGACCGAATTCTATTCCCTGGCTGATCCGGTCGAGGTCACCGATAACAGGACGGAGACATACAATGTCCGGGGAGACCTTACCTGGCAGATCGGGCGGAACAACGAGGTGCGCGTGGGGTTCGACTTCAAGAAACACAACCTCTCCTATTTCGACGTCTACGATCCCA
>PMDK01000173.1 GCA_003154425.1 Ignavibacteriota bacterium | reverse complement strand
TTGAAGTCGTATTGCCCGTAATAATTGTCCAGGTGATTGTACGCACCCTTCGCATCGACCCGGATAGTCCGTTCCGACGGCGCCTTGCGCGTGACCATATTGACGCTCCCCGCGATTGCGTCCGCATCCATGTCCGGTGTGAGCGCCTTGAAAACCTCCACGCCGGCAAGCGTCCCCTGTGAAAACATGCTCAGGTCCACACCGCGCGAATCGGCATCTGTGGCGGGGATCCGGACTCCGTCGATTGTAAAACTTGAGAACGCGTCGCTCATGCCGCGGAGTATGACCTTGCTCGCCTCCCCCCCCGAGCGGATAATGGAGACGCCCGGCAAACGGCCGATAGCCTCGGCGGCGTTGGCATCGGGAAGCTCCTTGATCTTGTCTTCCGATATCACGTTGACAATCGTGTTGGACGTTATCTGCTGGTTTACCGCGGCAACCTGCCCTCGCATCTGCGCGGTCACGAGGACCTCCGCCCCCAGTATCACATCGGCACCGAGCTGGAAATTGAGCGTTATGTCGGGACCATCGAAGTTCATCACAATGTCCTTGCTTCTGTACCCGATGTACGAGGCGCGGACTGTATGGACCCCGGCGGGGAGGTGGGTGATGGTGAATTTCCCTTCACGGTCGGTGACCCCCCCGAATGCCGTCCCCGGGAGGTAGACATTGGCGCCGACAAGGGTCTCGTGGCTCACGGAATCGGTGACTGAGCCGCGGAGAGTTGTCTGGGCGGACACGCCGAGCGGAAACGTCAGGACCAGAGCAAGGAACAAGCGCACTGAACGCAATATGTTCATAGGAGTGCGACTCCTTATATTGATGCGACTTTGGGGACGTGTGAAGAACGAAGTGGAAAAGACGGGAAGAAGCGCTTACTTTACCGGTTACTTTATCGTTAATTCGATGTTACTGAAACAGGCGGGAAATGTCAAGTACTTTCTTGGAAATGGATGTGGCTGAGGCCGTGCCCCTTGAGGATGCTCGGGATCTGATGACTGTTATTGGGAAATAGTTACGACAATTGAAAACCGGAATTCATTAAATTGGAGCACCATTGCAGTAACAGAAAGGAATTGCCATGTCCAGGAACGCACTTCTTCTCCTCCTGATCGTTTCCGCTTCGTCACATGCTCCGGCGCGCTTCGGAGAAACCAGGGTTTCGGAAAAAGGAGGCCACATGAGGATCGCGCATCTTGCCTGCGAAGGACTGTCCAACCCCGCCGGGATCGACGCCCCCGCGCCTAGGCTGAGCTGGCAGATGGAATCGAACAAACGAGGGGACCGGCAGAAGGGATATGAGATCATCGTGTCCAGCCGGCCGGAGCTCCTGTCCGGCGACCGGGGTGATCTCTGGAACACGGGAAAAGTGGAATCAGACGTTTCCATGAACATACCGTACGGCGGGAGCCCGCTGGAATCGGGGAAAGCGTATCACTGGAAAGTGCGCGTGTGGGACAGCAGAGGGAAACCTTCGGCCTGGAGCGCTCCCGCCGTCTGGTCCATGGGGCTGCTTTCAGATGCCGACTGGAAGGCGAAGTGGATCGGGCTTGACGGGATCGACACCGCGTATCACCTCACCGGGACGAACTGGATCTGGTTTCCGGAAGGAGCACCCGAGCAGGCAGCGCCGGTCGGGATACGATTTTTCCGCCGCACGGTGAACCTTCCTGCAGCACCTGCTCTGACCAGCGCCCGGTTCCATATTACCGGGGACAATGAGTGTACGCTCTTTGTCAACGGCACGGAGGTCGGCCGGAGCGAAGACCTGAGGCTGGTCCCGGACATCGATGTCAGGGGACGTCTCCGCGCCGGCGTGAACGTATTTGCGGCATCGGTCCGGAACGTCGGAGGGGGGCCAAACCCGGCGGGGCTCATCGGCGTGCTGGAACTCCGTTACTCGGACGGGACCGGGGCACGGTTCACGACAGACGCGTCATGGAAAAGCTCGGACCGGGAATTCCCGGGATGGGAACTCCCCTCGTTTGACGACGGAGCCTGGGTGAGTGCGAAAGTCATCGGTCCGGCCGGGATGCAGCCCTGGGGAGAGATGTACGGACGGGAGGACAGGCGTTTGCCCGCCCGCTGGCTGCGGAACGAGTTCGACGCAGGGAAGAAAGCGGTGCGGGCCACGGCCTATATGTGCGGCCTGGGTCTTTCCGAACTCTACATCAACGGGAAGAAGGCGGGGGACCACGTCCTTTCCCCCGCACTCAGCCAGTACCCCAGACGAACGTACTACGTGACGCACGACGTCACCTCCTTCCTCAGGCGGGGCCGGAACGCCGTCGGAGTGGTGCTGGGGAACGGACGGTTCTTCGCGCCGCGTCTGAGCGAACCGACATTCACCCAGTCGTTCGGCTTCCCGAAACTCCTCTTCCAGCTCCATATCGAGTTCGACGACGGCACTTCCGCCGACGTCGCCAGCGACGAATCCTGGAGGCTGACGACCGCGGGACCGATCAGGACAAACAACGAATATGACGGGGAGGAATACGACGCCCGCATGGAGCTCACCGGGTGGGCTTCCCCGGGATATGACGACAGCGGCTGGGAGAGGGGCAGGGCCGTCGCCCCGCCCGGGGGAGCGATCCGGGCGCAGATGATCGAACCGATCCGGGTGACCGGGACGCTCACGCCGGTTGCCATCACTGAACCCAGACCTGGGATGTTCATCGTTGACATGGGACAGAACATGGTGGGCTGGTGCAGGCTCCATGTGAAGGGGGCGAGGGGGACGCAGGTCACACTGAGGCACGCCGAAACGCTGAAGGCGGACGGCACATTGTACCTCGACAACATCCGGAGCGCAAAGGTCACGGACGTCTACACGCTCAAGGGAGGCGAAGCTGAGACCTATGAACCCCGGTTCACCTACCACGGATTCCGCTACGTCGAGCTGACAGGGTTCCCGGGACGCCCCGGCCCGGGGACGCTCGAGGGGAGGGTGGTGAATGACGATGTGAAGAGCGCGGGGGAGTTCACATGTTCGCACCCCGTGATCAACCGCACTTACAGGAACATCGTGTGGGGTGTGCGGGGGAATTACCGGAGCATGCCCACTGATTGCCCTCAGCGTGACGAGCGGCAGGGGTGGCTCGGCGACCGCTCCGCCGAGTCCAGGGGGGAGACATATCTGTTCCGCATCAATGCGCTGTATGGGAAGTGGCTTCAGGATATGGAGGACGCACAGCGGGATGACGGGAGCGTGAGCGATGTCTGTCCCTCCTACTGGCCGCTGTACAACGACAACGTCACGTGGCCCAGCAGCACGGTGATCATCCCGGGTGCCCTCTTCGACCAGTATGCGGACCCGGACATCATACGGCGGCATTACGAGAGCATGGTGAAGTGGATCGATCACATGAGCGCGTTCGTCACAGACGGGATCATCGCGAAAGACAGTTACGGCGACTGGTGTGTCCCGCCGGAGGACCCGAAGCTTATCCATTCGAACGATCCCGCGCGCAAGACGGCGCCGGGGATACTTGCCACGACGTACTTTTACCACGATCTCCGTCTCATGTCCCGCTATGCGGCCATGCTGGGCAAGAGCGCCGACCAGATGCGGTTCGATGAGCTGGCCGCCCGCATGCTGAAGGGGCTCAACACCACGTTCTTTGACAGCGAGCGGGGCTATTACGACAACGGGTCGCAGACGTCCTGTGTTCTTCCGCTCGCCTTCGGCATGGTCCCGCCGGGAGAGCGGGAGAAGGTGTTCGGTCACCTCGTCCGGAAGATCACCGTGGAAACAAACGGACATATCGGCACGGGGCTTGTGGGGGGGCAATGGCTCAGCCGGGTCCTTTCCGACAACGGCCGCGCGGATCTCGTCTACAGGTTCGCGACAGACACGACATATCCGGGCTGGGGATACATGGCGGCGAAGGGAGCAACCACAGTGTGGGAGCTCTGGAACGGTGACAGTGCGGATCCCGCCATGAACTCCGGCAATCACGTGATGCTTGTGGGGGACCTTGTCATCTGGCTGTACGAATATGTTGCAGGCATCAGGCCGGACCCCGCCACCCCAGGTTTCAAACACATACTCATGCGCCCCGTGCCGGTGGGAGACCTCACGCACGTGAGGGGAACACACGATTCTCCCTACGGGCGCATCGTGAGCGAGTGGAAGAAGGAGAAGGAAAGGTTCGAGTGGACGGTTGCCGTCCCGGTGAATTCCACGGCAACGGTATCCGTCCCGGCGGCATCGGTGGACGATGTCACGGAGGGGGGGAAGGCCGCCCGGGACGCCGATGGCGTCACCTTCGTACGGCAGGACCAGGGGTATGCGGTCTTTGAGGTCGGAGCGGGAACCTACAGCTTCCGCTCTGCTCCCCGGCGGTGAAGGGACGATCCGGGCCGTCCGCTCCCATGACCGAGGAGGCGCCAGGCGGAGACACACGCGAGGACGCACAGGGCCGCGCAACACCAGGAGAGAAGACCCCCGAAGAACCGCCTCCGGTCCGGAACCCGGCGCTGCACCTGTATATCCCGGTTGATTTCCTCCTGCATGCCCCGGAGTGACTGCATCGCAGTCGCCTCGTGCAGGAGTACGCGCCTCATCGCCAGTTCGAACCGGGACTGCAGAGTGAATGTTGTCAGGTACGGCCCCTGCTCGAACGGCCACACAACGCTCGAGGGGAGCTCTTCGAGGAAGACCCGGTTGTCCATGGCCGGGGTCAGGACGTGGCGGAGGAAGGCATCGGAGCAGGCTATCGAACGCGTCGCCGGAATTGTCGCCCCCTCCCTGTTCACCATGCGCTCCCCCTCATCGCTCACAAGGAACTTGACGAACTCCCACGCCTCCTTCTTTTTCGCGCTCCCGGAGGAGATCGCCATAACGTGGACCGCCGCAGCCCCCTTCCGAAATCTCCCGCGGGGAAGCGGAGCGATATCCACCGTCCCCTTCCCCATCGCTTGTTCGTAGGGAACTGCAGCCCAGCGTCCATTGACGATCATGGAGAGCCGCCCTCCTTTGAACATGTCGTCCCACTGAAGATTCTGGGCGAGCATGCTCCATGACACGCGGTACTTCTCGGAGAGGTCCACCTCGAACTGAAGTGCATCCGCACATTCCTCCGATGCGATCACGCAGGAATCGAGCGCTGCGTTCAGCACGTGTCCTCCGTTCTGCTGGAGAAGCGTGCTGAATGCAATCTGCATGTGGCAGCCGTACCTGACGATATTCCCGGCCCTGTCCACGATCGTGAGTCTCCGTGCGGCCGTGAGCAGCGACTCCCACGTCCACGTGCTGTCGGGGCAGGGAATCCCCGCCGCGTCAAAGTGATCCCGGTTGAAATAGAGGACGAGCGTCGAGAAATTGTGAGGGACTGCGTACGCGCGCCCGGCGACACTGCACCCCGCCGAAAGGCCGGGCAGGAACACACCCGGATCGAACGAGGAATCCCCCTTCATCAGCGGCGTCATGTCCTCAAGGAGCCCTTTCTGCACAAAGAGAGGGATGTCTTTCCTGTCCAGATGAATGATGTCCGGGGGAGCGAGAGCGGCAGACTGGACGAGAAGCCGTTCGGTGTACTGATACTGTTCGCTGTGAGACAGCTTCACCGGGTGCAGGGGATGCCTCGTGGCATTGTAGTGATCGATGAGCGTCCGGAAGCCCGCGATCTCCGACGGCGTACCCCACGTGGAGAAGACGACATACCGTGAAGGGTCGTCCGCCGTGAGAAGCAGGAAGAGTCCCGCACTGAGGAGTGCAGCGGCACAGACCGCCAGCAGCAGGTTCCGCGGCATAACGTCGGCCTATCCTTTCAGTCCCGTCATCACCACTCCCCGGGTGATGAACCGCTGGAACACGAGATACATCAGTATTGCCGGGGCGATCGTGATCATGCTCCCGGCCATGAGCCTCCCGTAATCGAAAACATAGATGTCGTTGAAGTGGGCCAGCCCGACGGGGAGTGTGAGTCTGTCCGGGTCGGTCAGCACAATCGACGGCCAGAAGAAATCGTTCCATGAGCCTATGAACACGAACGTCGCCAGCGCTGCGAGCGCCGGACCGGAGAGCGGGAGTATGATCCGCAGGTACACGCCGAGAGTGCCGGCGCCGTCCATGCGCGCCGCGTCCTCGAGGTCCTTCGGTATGGTGAGAAAGAACTGCCTGAGGAGGAATGTGCCGTATGCGGAAAAGAGTCCCGGGAGCACGACCCCCTGGTATGTGTTCAGGAGATGGTACTCCCTCAGAAGGAGATAGACGGGGACCGTGAGGACGGGACCCGGGATCATCAGCGTCGCAAGGTAAAGAAAGAAGACCGTGTCCCTTCCCGGGAATTCAAGACGCGCGAACGCGTAGCCCCCGAGAGAACAGACCACAAGCTGGCCGAGCGTGACACAGAGCCCTATGAGCATGCTGTTCAGAAAGTACCTTCCGAAGGGGACCATGCTCCATGCCTCGGCGTAGTTGCTCCACCGGGGGGAGACAGTCTCCACGTCCTTCCGCAGAACGCCCCGCAGCTCACCAGTCTCCACGATCCGCACAAGGAGCGAATCCCCCCGTTCTTCGACCACGCGAATTTCCCGCTGCCGTCCGTCGAGGGGCATGGACCCTTCGCGTGCGTACGGCAGCCAGCGTCCGTCGAAGACCATCCCGGGATGCTTCACGGAAGTCACGAGCGCCCAGCAGAACGGGACGACGTACCAGGCGGAAAAAACGAGCAACAGTGCGTACAGGAGAAATGCGGCAGGAGCACTTCGTTTCATCGGGCATACTCCTCAGACATAGGCTCCCCTCCTGCCGAGGGATCTCCAGTACACCGCCGAGACCAGGAATATGAGAAGGAACAGTATCCACGAGAGAGCAGCGGCGTGCCCCATCTGGAATTCCTGGTAGGCCTTCGAGTAGAGCTCGATGATCAGAGTGTGGGCACCCCCTGCGTTCCCGTGCGTCATCACCTGGATCTGAGCGAAGAGTTGAAGAGCCCCGATGGCACCGGTAACTCCCAGGAAAACGTGTGTCGGGAGGAGCAGGGGGAGCGTGATACTCCGGAACTGTCTCCATCGGCCTGCGCCGTCAAGCGTCGCCACTTCGTAAAGCTGATCGGGGATCCCCTGAAGGGCGGCGAAGTAGATGATCGTGCTGAACGCAGATCCCTGCCAGACGGCCATGAGGCTGATACCCCACTTTATCCATGCGGGGTCATAGAGCCAGGCGATCTTCCCGGCGCCCAGCACCGCCAGCAGACCGTTCATGAGCCCGTGCTCCGTGTCAAAGATGTATCCCCAGATGATGGCGACGGGNNAGGAAAAAGAGGGAATTCCCCGCGTAGCGCCAGAAGTCTGATCCGCCGGAGGAGAGAATCCCCTTATAGTTCTCCGCGTCCACGAAAACGGGAGCGGAGAAGAGATTCCAATCGAAAAAGCTTATAATGAACGAGAAGATGATCGGCAGGAAAGTGAACAGTGCAAACCCGGCAATGCCGGGGAGGAGGAAGGCGTAGCCTGTAACGGCATGGCGGAGGGTCTTGTTCGTCATCGTCGTGTCGTTCCGGTCCGTGAGCAGAAGGTACCCAACAGCCTCTCCAATAGCAACGCGTTACACTTCCTGCGACCGAGCCCGGATTGACTTCTGATCCGGCATTGGCTATGTTCTCATTCACACCGATCGCGGTGATCAACCACATGCGCATCCCTTTCGCCCTCTTGATTCTCCTCCTGTGCCTCCCGCGGGAGGGGAACGCCCAGCGATCGTTTTCAGACAGTTCACGCCTGAGCAATCCCTCGTACGTCCGGGAGCGAATCCGGGAGATCAGCGACAGCGATCTCTGGGGTTCGATGGCCCTCGACCGTCCCGGTCTGAAAAAGGTCCGCGATGCCGTCCGGGAAGGGAATTCCGGAGCGGCCGCGGCCGCGTGGAGCGCATACTGGAACGCAAAGAGGCAACCCTCGTACATCACGCAGACAGATCACCTGTTCCTCGATACGGACCTCCTGACCGACACCGCATCATTTTGCACAGCCCTGCATAACTCTCCGGAAGAACGGGACACCATTCTCTCGCGCGCCGCGATGATGCTCCAGAACGTGATACGCCCCTGGGGGGACGCCGTTATCCGGTTCGGCGAACGGGTGGACTTCAACAGAGAGGTCGGGCAATCTGGGAAGTACGGCTTTCACTACTGGATGTGGTCCCGGCCGCTGATCATGGCATTCGTCCTTACCGGAGACCAGAAGTATCTGTCGGGGTTCGACTGGCTCTTTAATTCATGGTATGACCAGCGGAATTCGATCAGCTCGAGCATCCCCGGCCTTGACGTCGTCTATTATGAGCTGGGCCTTGGCGTACGGAACCGCATGTTCATCGAGAACTACCTCCTCCCCTATCGTGAGAGGACCGCCGCGACCCATGCAAGGATGCTGAAGACCGTCCTCGCCGCCGGGCGCTGGCTTTACGAACTGGAGCGGTGGGAAGGATACAGGCCCGGAAACTGGCAGGTCCACGGCTCGTACATGCTCGTCCAGATCGC
>PMDK01000086.1 GCA_003154425.1 Ignavibacteriota bacterium | reverse complement strand
AGCGCGCCGGACATCGCCGGGAAGAACCTGGCGAATCCGGCTGCGCTCATACTCGCGGGAGTCCTGATGCTCCGCCACCTCAATGAATCCTCCGCCGCCGACCGGATACAGGAGGCGGTCGCTTCCGTCCTCAGGGAGGGGAGGTACCTCACGCGCGATCTCAACCCCGGGGCGCCCGTCGGGACCACGGAGATGGCAGAGGAGATAATCCGGAAGCTCACATAGGGGACCCGGTGGCATCGAGCATCACCGCTCCGCCTCTTCCGAGTGATTCAAGACCGCCCCTCGTTGCGTTCGCATCGGCCACCACAAGGACTGCCATCGCGTGCGGGTCAAGCGTCGAGCGGGCCACGCGCATCACGTCTGCGGAAGTCACCGAGGCCAGGTTCTGGATATAGCGTTCATAATAGTCATCCGGGAGGCCGTACAGGACGATGGTCTGCAGGGCGCCGGCCACCTGATACGGCGTCTCGAAACTGAGCGCGAACCCGCCGGCGAGTCCCTTCCTGGAGAACTCCAGCTCTTCATCCGTCACTCCGTCCCGGTGCATCGCGCCGATTTCCAGCAGCAATTGTTCCGCGGCTTCACCGGTCCTGGCGCCGGTGAAGCCCCCGCTCACGAAGAACGGTCCGGGCTGCTTCAGGAATATGAACGACGAGCGGGCGCCGTACGTCAGGCCGCGCTTCTCGCGCAGGTTCATGTTGATCCTGCTGGAGAACTGCCCCCCCAGGACACGGTTCATCACGGTGGCGGGGAAGTAGTCGGGTGTGTTCCTGGCGAGTGCGGGGGAACCGATCCGGATCTCTGACTGGGGGGCGCCCGGCCTGTCGATCAGATACACCCCTGCGGGGGTCGCCGGGGGGGGAGGGAGCGCGGGGGGTGTGCGCACCGGCCCGCCTTTCCAGTGTCCGAGCGTACGCTCCAGCACGGGGAGAATCTCAGCCATCCTGGTGTCGCCGACCACGATGAGTGTGGCGTCGGCCGCAGCGTAGTGGTCCGTGTAGAACCCGCAAATGTCGTCACGCGTCAGTCCGCCCACGGACTCTTCCGTCCCCGACGGATCCTTCCCGTACGGATGCTCTTCCCCGTAAATGACCCGCATGAATGCATCGCTGGCCACCGACGCGGCCCTGTCCTTCTGCTCCACAAGTGACGTGAGCCTCTGGCTTTTGAGCCTGTCGAACTCCCGGACGGGAAACGAGGGGTTTGCGAGGACGTCCGCGAAAAGCTCAATGCCCCGCTCCAGGTGCCGGCTCAATGTCAACAGCGTTCCGAATGTGGCGTCCGCCCCGGTCCTGAAGCTGAGCGAGGCGCCGATGAATTCCACGCTCTCGGAGATCTCCAGAGCGTCACGCGCGCCCGTCCCCGCGTCAAGGAGTTCCGCCGTGAGCGAGGCAGTGCCGGATTTTCCGCGCGGGTCCATTGACGCGCCGCTCTGGAGCACGATGCCGAGAACAACCTGGGGATTTCTGTGCTGCTCGACCAGGCGGATCCGGAGGCCGCTGGAGAGCTCCCCCTTCTGCACCGGGGGGAGAATGACGCGGGGGAGGGGCTGAGGGGCCGGGGGTCTGGTTCTGTCAAGGGGGGGAAAAGGGGCGCCGCGGGCTGTCATGGTCTCCCCGCGGAGGTGTCCTTCGCCGGAGTGCCGGTATACGACATCTTCGGGGGGGTGGGTGGGGAGGCAAGGGAGCTCTTCCCGCGGGGGACGACGTTCAACGTCACGTGGTGGGAGGAGAACACACGGCCCCCCGCTGCGAGGAGTTCATCGGGCGTGATCCCCTGGAAGCGTGCGATTTCCCGGTTGAAATTCTCCGCATCTCCCGTCAGCGTGAAGTTTGTCGCCAGTCCGCCTGCGATACCGAGGGCTGTGGTCAGCCGCCCCGCCAGCTGGGCCTCCTTCCCGTTGAACGCCGCCTCGATCTCTGTGTCGGTCACCCCGTCGGCAAAGAGGCGTTCGATCACTTCGTGCACGCACAGGTCGATCTCTCCCAGGCCCCTGTCGGGCTTGGCGGTCGCGTCGATCGTCACCGTTCCGGCGATCTCCTTCCCTTCCGCATAGGCGGTGACACCCTGCGCGATCTTTTTCTCGAAAACGAGGGGCCGGTAGAGACGGGAATTCTTTCCCGAGCTGAGTATCGTCGTCAGGACGTCCAGAAGCGCGTCATCGCGGGTTCCCCGGGGCGGTCCGGGCCAGGTGAGGAACAGCCGCGGAAGCTGCACGCTCTCCTCGGACACTATGTGTCTGTCTTCCGGAAGGGGCGCGGGGGAAAGCGCAGAGTGCGGCAGAGAGCTTCCGCGGGGGAGAGGGTCGAAATACCTTCCGATCCAGTCCGCCGCCTGATTTCGGTCGAAGTCGCCTGCAACGACGATGCAGGCGTTGTTCGGCGCATAGTAGGTCCGGAAGAACGTCCTGACATCCTCCAGCGAGGCCGCGGAAAGATCCTCCATGGAGCCGATCACGGGCCAGCTGTACGGATGTCCCGGGCCGTACACCTCCCGCGCGATCGTTTCATGCGCGGTTCCGTACGGGACGTTGTCATAGTTCTGGCGGCGTTCGTTCTTGACCACGTCCCTCTGGTTGTCCAGCTTCGCCTGGTCCACGGCACCCGGGAGGAACCCCATCCGGTCCGATTCCAGCCAGAGGGCCAGCTCGAGATAATTGGACGGGACCACTTCATAGTAGTTCGTCCTGTCCTCAGACGTCGATCCGTTGACGGAGGCGCCGATCTCCTGCAGGAGGCGGAAATGTTCTCCGTCGGGGACATGTTCGGAGCCTTTGAACATCAGGTGCTCGAACAGGTGCGCGAGCCCGGTCCGTCCCGGCGTCTCGTTCCTGGACCCCGCATGGTACATCACCATGACCGCGGCGACCGGGGAGGTGGCGTCACGGTGCAGCATCACCGTCAGCCCGTTTGCAAGGGCGTACTGTTCGTATGTGACTGGTCTCAGGCCGGGCATGCGGAGGTTTTCGGTGTTTTGTGGTGTCCAATATCCTCAATTCCCCCGGGAAAAGCCAATGCGCGCCAGGCAACGACCGCCAAAGAAAGATTGAAAAAATGCAGGGCGTTCCGTAGGTTGAGACCATGCCCCGAGGTCAGTGCAACATATGCGGCTGGACCGGAGAGTTCCTTCGCCCCGAAGGAGAACGGGAAGGGATGCTCTGCGGGAATTGCGCATCCTCCTCGCGCCTCCGCGCGGTCATCTACTGGCTTGCGAAGGTGACGGGGAACGAGGGTGTTCCTCTCCACGGGTGGCCGCGGAACCCCTCCGTCGCGGTGCTCGAGTCGAGTGCGCGCGGGCCCTATCCGGTAATGCTCGAAGACAAGTTCGACTACTATGCGACCGAGTACGATCCCGCTGAGATCGCCGGGGGAAAGCGCCCCCGGCGCTTTGCGGATTTTCAGAACCTGCACTTCGGCGATGAGACGTTCGATGTGGTCCTCGCTTCGGATGTTTTCGAACATGTCCGGGACGATGCGGCCGGGTACAGGGAGATCTTCCGCACGCTCAAGCCCGGCGGGAAGCTCCTGCTCACCGTCCCCTACACGCACGCACAACCGGTCACGGTTCGCCGCGTGGACACCACCGGCACTGACGATGTCCTCCTGATGGAGCCGGAGTATCACGGCGGAGGAGGACACACGCTCACATACCGGAACTATGGCAGGGATCTGCTGACCCTCCTCGCTGACACAGGGTTTGCCGTGGCTCATGCCTGGACCCGGGTCCCCGCCCTCGGCATCACACCGCAGAGCGTCATCGTAGCCCAGAAAGGGGACTTCCTTGATATCCCTCACCTGGAAAATGCGGATGGGACGGTCCCTGCGCTCGGCCCCCTGGTTCCTTACAGGCTGTACCTTCTGTTGAAGTACAACTTCGCCGGCCTCACGCGGATCCTGAAGCACCTGGGACGCTTCTAGCAGTCACGCCGCCTGCGGTGGCGCCCAAGGCGCCGCTTCCGGGCGTGACCAGTCCGTCGATGAACAACAAGGGAGATGAATAATTGGGACGCGCTGGAATTCCGGTCGCTCTCCTCTTCCCCGTGCTCGTATCCCTTCTGTGCGCCGGATGTGCCGGTCACTCCGCGCTCGATTCAGCCGGTGCGGGAAAATCCTCCGCCTATCAGGCGGGCGTTCCGGCTTTCGACATTGAAACGGGGCAGGCACGCGCGGATTCTCTCTGCGCCATCGATCTGTACCTGAGCATTCCATATTCTTCTCTTGTTTTCGAAAGAACCCCGACGGGCTTTCGATCCCGCTTTGAGATCACGGCCCGGCTGAGCGACCGCTCATCGGGTCAGCTCGTCCAGGAGGTGTCGTGGGCGGAGACGACGTTCGTCGAGCGCTACGAGACCACGCAGTCATTCGATCCGATCGTGCTCCAGAAGCAACTTGCCGCCCTCCCCGGGTCGTACCGGGCCGACGTCACGCTGGAGGACCTGATTGACGGCCGGAAAGCCTCCAGGTCGCAGAGCGTGACGATCGTGGACCCCTCGGACGTGTCGCCGGCCCTCGGACGGATCTCGCTCATCGCCGGAAGAGGGGACGGCAAGACCCTCCCCCAGATCTCCTTTTTTGTCCCCGTGCGGAAGGATTCGACCGAATGCACGGTCGGAGCCTACAACTTCCCGGCGTCATCGGACTCGCGCGTGGAGATGCGCGTCCTCAGGTTCGTGACAGATACCAGCGCGGCTCTCCCACCCTTTTACTATTTCGCCCTTCCTGTCCCTCTGGGCCATACGATAATGGACTTTGACAGGACGGACACCGCATATCATGCCTCGCGGACAGTGCGCGCAGCGCACAGGGTCGAGATGCTGGAATTCCGGATCCCCTCTCTTCGTCAGGGGATGTACAGGATCGAATTCTCGGCCGCGACCCGCACCCCGTCGGGGAACGACACCGTCCTTTCGGCCGCCCGCTACTATTCCGTCAAAGGCCCTGGATTCCCCCGCCCCGCCACCTTCAGCGAGCTCATCGACGCCGCGGTGTACATCGCGACGGAAAAAGAGATGGCGTCGCTCCGGCAGGCCGCGGGCCCGGAAGAGCAGCGGAAGAAATTCGAAGATCTCTGGCTTTCGTTCACCGGAGATCCCGCACGGGCCTCCGCGCTCATCAAAAAGTACTACGGGAGGGTGGAGGAGGCCAACAGGCTCTTCACGATCCTCCGGGAGGGATGGAGGACCGATCGGGGGCTGCTCTACTGTGTGCTGGGTCCCCCCGCGGAGGTGAGCAATCGCCTTGACACGCAGACATGGTACTACGGCCTCACCGGCAACGCGATGGACAACACCTATGTTTTCAAACGCGTGCTGCGCCTTGGAGGCGGACTTACCGTCGAGGACTTTGTCCTGTACCGGCAGGCCGGGTACGAAGCGATCTGGGGACGGATGATCGCCAGATGGCGGAGGGGTGAACCTCCGTGACATGCATTGAATCTGCGGCGCAATTTGAGTATCTTCACGCATGAGAATCGGCGACATCGACATCCAGGAGGGGATACTCCTGGCTCCGATGGAGGACGTCACGGATTTCCCGTTCCGCTCTATCTGCAAACGGATGGGTGCTGACATCGTCTACACGGAGTTTGTGAATTCGGACGGACTCGTCCGGGGCTCCCGGAAGACGGCGCAAAAGATGTTCTTCCGGGAGGAGGAGCGCCCCATCGGCATTCAGATCTACGGGGGCGACATCGCGGCGATGGAAGGTGCCGCGCATCTCGCCGAAGGCCTCGGCCCGGACCTTATCGACATCAACTGCGGCTGCTGGGTCCGGGATGTCGCCATGAGAGGAGCCGGCGCGGGACTGCTGCGGGACCTCCCGAAAATGGAGAGGATCGCCTCCACCGTCGTCAATGCCGTCAGGGTGCCGGTCACGCTCAAGACCCGTCTCGGGTGGGACTCGACCAGCATCCGCATCGTCGATGTTGCCAGGATGTGCGAGAACGCCGGGATTGCGGCGCTCACCGTCCACTGCAGGACGCGCGAACAGGGGCACAAGGGACCCGTGGATTACAGCTGGATCCCGAAGATCAAGGAAGCAGTGAGGATGCCCGTCATTGTGAACGGCGACATCATGACGGCGGAGAACGTCCGGGAGGTCTTTGCCGCGACGGGGTGCGATGCGGTCATGATCGGCCGCGGCGCAGTCCTCAACCCGTGGATATTCCGCCAGGCGAAACACTACCTTGCCACAGGGGAGCTGCTCCCGGAGGCGTCGATCGAGGAACGCGTCGATCTCCTCCGCGAACACCTCCGATTGTCCGTCGAGCACAAGGGAGAACGCGCCGGCGTCATTGAGCTCCGGAAGCACTATTCCGGTTTTCTGAGAGGGCTACCGCATGTTTCGCGGATCCGCATGGAACTGATGCAGTTTACCGAAGCCGCACCCATTTTCGAGCACCTCACGAAATTCCTCGAGCTCTATTCCCCGCGGCCCCAGCCGGCCTGATCGGAAGCAGGGAATTGTTTTCCCCCCCCGCGTGTTGAAGTAAGAGGTCCCGGTGCCGGCGCACGGGGAACCCGGCCTCCATCCACCAGTGGGAGAGTTCATGACCGCGCAACCGCGTATCATCGGCATCGGCAGAGCAAACCCTCCATCCCGCTACTCCCAGCGCGAGATATACGATCTCTCCCGGAAGTTTGTTCCCCTGTACCGCAACCCGCGAATCGAGCAGATATTCATGAACAGCGACATTGACTTCAGGCACCTCGCGTTCGACATAGAGACGTTCGTGCCGGACGAATCGGCGGACGTCCTCCACGCCAGGTTCGAAGATCATGCGGTCCCGCTCGGAAGGGAGGCGGTCCTCAGGTGCTTTGAAGACGCCGGAGCGGTCCCCGGCGACATCGATTTCATCGTGGCGGTCACATGCACCGGGTACCTCTGCCCCGGCCTCTCCGCGATCCTCATCAGGGACCTCGGTCTCCGCACGAACCTGCAGCGCGCGGACCTGGTCGGGATGGGTTGCGCGGGAGCGATGCCCGGACTTCAGCGGGCCTACGACTACGTGATGGCCTACCCGGAGCGGAAGGCGCTTCTGCTGACCGTAGAAGTCTGTTCGGCCTGCTACTACATCGACGAGTCTCTCGAGACCGTCGTCGGGAATGCCATTTGTGCCGACGGCGCCGCCGCGGTCATCGTTGCAAATGACCCGGAAGGGAAGGGGCCCGGGATCGTGGCTTTTGACACACTCCTGGAGCCCTCGTTCCTCCACACGGTCGGGTTTCAGACACGGCAGGGGAAGCTCAGGATCGTGCTCTCGAAGGACATACGCGATGCGGTGGGCGTCCTTGTCCGCCGGCTCCTCGATTCGCTCCTCCTGCAGAGCGGGCTGCGCCGCGAAGATGTCGATCACTGGATCATCCATTCCGGCGGGAGGAAGGTCATCGACAGCATCAGGGACGAACTCGGCATTCCGGAGGATCGACTGAAGCACAGCAGGTGCGTCCTCAGGAACTTCGGGAACATGTCCTCTCCCACGGTTCTCTTTGTCCTCGATGAAACCCTCAAACATTCCCGGCCGAAACAAGGGGACCTCGGCGTCATGATTGCCATGGGCCCGGGGCTGGCAGTGGAAGGCGCGGTCCTCCGCTGGTAAGGCGCCAACGGCTTGCAAAACTGACCGATTCTTCGCTTATTGGTCTGACAGCCTCCCCATGCCATGAAGTGCCGCGCCGTCCTCTTCTTTCTGCTTCTTGCCGCCTCGTACCCGTGCCCCGCCCAGATGATCCGGGGCTGGGGTGTCGAGGGGGGAGCGGCCGGGGCATACCAGCTCCTTGCGATCACGGGGGGGACTTCCTCTCCAAATATCCCGCATGTGATCCGGTGGGGGTTCTCCGCGGGCGCCTTTGTCGAATTCCTGAACATGCCGACTCTGAGTCTTGTTCTCGAATCTGCCTACGCGCAGAAGGGGCGGAAGGTCACCTCCGAAGAAGTCGCAGAAGAGCCGAACCAGTCCGGCGGACTCTCCCCGGGCCCCGCAGGGGGGACGCCGCGCCTGGACTACGTCCACGTTGCGATGCTCGTGAAGTTGCGCGCGGGGAAAGCCGGGTTCGTCCCGTACGCCGCGATCGGACCGAGGATGGATTTTCTTGTGGGAAAAGGGGAAGATCCGGCCCATGTGCTCGACCACTACAAGAAATCAGACGTCGGCGTCATCATGGCGGCAGGGATCGAGATCGTTCCCCGTCGTCAACCCATCGTCTCACTCGAGGCTCGCTGGTCACCGAACTTCTCCCGCGTATTCTCCACTCCCACGCTTACAATCAGAAATCAGTCGGTCGACCTGCTCCTCCTGGTCTGGCTTTAGAGCCGCCGGACTCCCATCAGCCGGTTGAATGTCAGGGCTGTTTTTGGTACTTTCCCCTCCCACGCCATGGACAAAAAATCGATCGCCGCCATCCTGGATGAAATGGGAACGCTCCTCGAGCTGCAGGGGGCCAATCCCTTCAAGTCGCGCGCCTTCCACAACGCCTCACGCGCCGTCGAGGGGATCACGGACGACTTCCAGGCGCTTGTCGCAAGAGGCAAGCTGACGGATGTCAAGGGGATCGGCACGAGCATCGCGGCGATCATTGTGGACCTGGCTCTCAAGGGGAAATCGAAGGAGTACGCGGACCTCCGGAAGGGTTTCCCTGACGGCGTCATGGACATGCTCCGTATCCAGGGGCTCGGACCGAAAAAAGTCAGGATCCTCTTTGAAAAGCAGAAAATCCGGAGTCTCGACCAGCTTGAGGCGGCGGCAAAGGCGGACCGGCTCGCCCCCCTCGAAGGCTTCGGCAAGAAATCCCAGGAGAACATACTTGCCGGCATCCAGGCTCTCCGCTCCAGGAGCGACAAGCACCTTCTCTCGACCGCGCGGGATTCAGCGCGTGCTGTGTACGACCTGCTGATGAAACAGAAGGGTGTCATACGGGGGGAGATAGCGGGGAGCCTCAGGAGGCAGAAAGAGGTGATCGGCGACATCGATATCGTCCTGAGCGCCCGCGATGCGGACAGAAAGCGGCTCATGCAGGCCTTCACCGCGCATCCGGATGTGGCGACCGTCGTCGCGCAGGGTGAGACGAAATCGAGCGTCACTCTCGCCTCCGGGATCAACTGCGACCTCCGGATCGTGGACGATGCCGAGTTTCCGTTTGCGCTGAATTACTTCACGGGGAGCAAGGAACATAACGTCGCAATGCGCACAAGGGCGAAGAAATTCGGCCTGAGCCTGAACGAATACGGGTTCTCACGCCTCGGAGAGGAAGAGACCCGGGGGAAGGCCAAGAAGGTCGTCCCGTGCGACGACGAAGAAGGGATCTACCGGGCCCTCGAACTTCAGTACGTCCCCCCCGAGCTGAGGGAAAACAGGGGAGAGATCGAAGCGGCGGTCGGGCACGGGCTGCCGGTGCTCATTAACGAGAAAGACATTCGCGGGACGTTCCATTGCCACACCACCTACAGCGACGGTGTGAATTCACTGGAGCAGATGGCCGCCGGGGCAAAGTCGCTTGGTTGGGAATACCTCGGGATCGCCGACCACAGCAAGGCGGCGGCGTATGCGGGGGGGCTCTCCCGGGAGAAGCTGAATGCCCAGTTCCGCGAGATCGATCTCCTGAACAGCCGCGGGAAGGACTTCCGGCTTCTGAAAGGGACGGAGTGCGACATACTCCCCGACGGGACGCTGGACTGGAACGACAGCGTGCTTGCGCTGTTCGAGTATGTTGTTGTTTCGGTACACAGCAATTTCAAATTGAGCGAACGGGAGATGACCAAGAGGATAGTCAGGGCGTTGAAACACAAATATGTGACGATGCTCGGACATCCCACGGGGAGGCTGCTCCTGGCGCGCGACGCCTACCCGGTGAACATGAATGAAGTGATCAATGCCGCCTCCGACTACGGCAGGATCATCGAGATCAACGCCCATCCGACCCGGCTCGATCTCGACTGGCGGCTCTGCGCGTATGCAAAGGAAAAGGGGGTCACCATCGCGATCAATCCCGACGCCCATACGGTCGGGGGACTGAATGACGTCCGGTACGGCGTGGGAATCGCGCGGAAGGGAGGGCTCGGGAAAAGCGATGTGTTGAATACCCGGGCCCTGGGTGGCGTGCTGGAGTATCTCGGCAAACAATAATACGGTGCATGTATGGCACGGTCTCGCGGCAAGTGGCTCGGTTTCTCTCTTATCTTCATCGGGATCATATTTCTTCTCGACTCCACAGGAGAACTCGACATAGGGGATCTCTTCAGATCCTACTGGCCGGTCCTGCTGGTGCTCTGGGGACTCGCATTGCTCGCGCGCCCGCGCCTCCGCCGGGTGGCCGCCGGTCCGCCCGCGGCAGGACCCGCCCCGGGGCCCGGGCGCACGGATCAGGCAGAGAGTCTCGAAGGCTCGAACATCTTCGGCGATATTGACATACGGGTGACTTCTCCCGCGTTCAAAGGGGGATCCGCTACGACGGTCTTCGGTGACATCACGGTGGATTGCCGCCTGGGTGGTCTTGCAGACGGCGAACACAGCCTCACCGTGAGCGGGGTCTTCGGTGATTCCCGCATCCTGCTCCCTCCAGGAGTCGCACTCGACATCACGGCCCACGCGCTCGCGGGGGATGTCTCGGTCCTCGATCAGAAACGGGGAGGGATCTCCGCCTCCGTCAGCTACACCACCCCCGGGTTCGACAGTGCGCCGAAGAGGCTTCGCCTCAGGGTCTCACAGGTGTTCGGAGACATCGATGTCCGTCAGTAAGGTGAGCGGGATGCCGAACGTGGAGTTTGTCCCGCTCGGGCTGTCCGGGGACGTGAAACGGGGGGTGACGATCATCTCGGCTGCAAACCGGGCGGGCGTGCCGATAGGGCAGTCGTGCAACGGTGACGGCATATGCGGCTGGTGCAAAGTGAAGGTCCTCCGCGGGATGGAAAACCTGAGCCCCCCGACCGCGCTTGAACGGCGGCTCATCGCCTCATGCGCATTCGCGCCCGACGAGAGGGCGGCATGCCTCGCCAAAATCACGGGTGATATCACGGTCACAACAGGGTACTGGTAGGATGGGACGGTTCGAGCGTCATGTCTTTATCTGCACGAATGAGCGCCCCGCCGGCCACCCCAGGGGATGCTGCCGGGAGAAGGGCTCGGAAGCGATCCGCTCGGCGCTGAAGTCCGAGCTCAAGCGCTGCGGCCTGGCGGACGTCGTGCGCGCGAACGCATCCGGCTGTCTTGATGCATGTGAGTTCGGGGTGAGCGTTGTCATTTACCCCGAGGGGATTTGGTACGGAGGAGTCACTCTGGAGGATGTCCCGAAGATCATCGAGCGGACGGTGTTGAACGGCGAAGTGATAGAACGCCTCCTGATCAGGGATCCGCGCTACGCTCCCGCGCAGAGGCAGTATCCCATCCTCCCGCTCCCACCGAAAAGGGTCTGACACCATGAGCGTGTACACTCCGTTCCCGCTGCCGGTGATCACGTACAGCATCCTCCACAGGCCGGTGCCCGGCGTCCCGCGCGAGCAGTACGAGGGGACGATCATCGAGATGCACCGGCGTGTCGAGGAGGAATCGGTCCTCTTCGGCGAGCAGCATGCGAAGTCGGTGGCGGAGCTTTCCGGGCGGCAGGCGCAGATGCTGCGGGGTGGGCTGGGGCAGTTTCTCGAGACGCCGATCCGGTCTGACGATGCGGAGGTCAAGAGGATTTTTCAGGAGGCGTTTGAAGAACACCGCGGGCAGGTGTCTGAGGCAGGCCCGTATGGCGCGATTGCTTCCTGGGCCGGATTCGCCACCCTTCATGCTCAGGGGCCGCCATGGCTGAAGAAAATGGTCGCCAACGGACGCCGCTCCAGACGGGTTCTCGGCCTGGACTCCCCGAAAGGAGGTACCGGGGCGTACGAATCGGTCTATGTCGTCCGCGGGGGATTGAACCTTGACGTACTCGAACATGTTGTCCGTGACCGGCTCGGGATTTACGCTTCGGCGCACGGGAAGCACATCGGTGAAGCTGCGCCGTTTGTGGTTGCGGCGCACAACCTGGTTCACGCCTCCGGGGCCGATTTCTGGAAGTCACTCTCTTCCGCGTGGGGGGAAGCCGTGGTATCCTTCGACAAGCCGGCCGTTCCGTATGACCGGTTCCGGGCGTCACTCGCTCCGCTGATCGATCGCGCCCTGGCAGGTTCGGGAGCTCCGGCGGCGACGCTCTGGCAGCGCAAACTCGGACTCGGGCGGGGGACCGAGTTTGCGCTCCGCATCCTCCTCTCCCGGCGCGACGATGCGTCGGGCGTTATCGGGCAGCTCCGCTCAGCGGATGACCCGGTCGTGAGCGGGACGTTCGGCGCGGATGCGAGCCTCCTCCTCAAGGAACTCTTCCATCCCCGCACCTCATGAATCCACGATCACGCCGGGGCGCCCGGGGCACCCCCGTCAGGCTCCCTGCAAAAGAGGATCCCGGGAAAAAGCGGGCCCGGGCGGTCTCCGTCCTCCGGAGGCTCAGAAAGGAATTCCCTTCCGCGCACACCGCGCTCCGGCATGAGAACGCCTTTCAACTTCTGGTGGCGACAATACTTTCCGCGCAGTGTACGGATGAGCGGGTCAACATCGTGACAGGGGAGCTATTCCGCAAGCATCCTTCGGCGCGCGACGTTGCCTCGGTCCCCCGCGTCGAACTTGAACAAGAAATCCGCCCGACGGGATTCTACAGGATGAAGGCGAAAAACCTTATCGCGTGCAGCCGGATGCTGATCGAGCGGTTCGGGGGGATCGTTCCCGGGACCATGGAAGAGCTCGTGAGCCTCCCCGGGGTGGGGCGCAAGACAGCCAACGTCGTCCTGGGGCAGGCATTCGGCATCACCTCGGGGGTAGTGGTTGACACGCACGTGCATCGTCTTGCGCGCCGTCTCGGCTTCACGGAAGAGGATACGCCGGAGAAGATTGAAGCGGACCTCATGAAGCTCTTCCCGGAGAAGGACTGGATTGAGCTCGGCACGGTCCTGATTCTGCATGGAAGGAAAACCTGCAACGCACGCAAGCCCGATTGCCCCGCCTGTCCGGTGAACGACCGCTGTCCCTCCTCCGCCGTCTGAAATGCGTTCAGTTCTTCGATAGCATCTCGTTGTGCAATGACATGATGCACGACTGGCAGAAGTGGAGGAGCCTGTAATCGCCCACCTGCCGCGCGATAAGCTGAGACCTGTGGTACTGGGTGCGGCATATGGAACACTTCTCCTTGTTGATGTCCTCCGGAGACTTCCCCTGCCTGATGATTGCGCGGAATCCGATGAACGAAACCGCCAGGATCGCGGCCAGGAACAGCACAGCCAGAATGGAGATTGTCATGTGAGAGTGTTGATCTTTTCAACTGTTGAGTTTCGACGATGTAGAACAAATATACACAGTTGATCCTCTTTTTCAAATCTGCAAACACTCCATTCCCAACCTCCTATCACTGGGAATCTTCACGCTCGCAGGCGCCGGATTCCGGGAGATTCTCTGATAATCTCCTAATCTTCACATCGGCTCCACTCTGGTTTCTCTCTGGCATACCTTGTGCCGTCTTGAGCATGGTCTTCTTCCCTGTTCCTACCATTGTTCAAGGCTCTTCATGTACATTATAGAACTCACCGAGCTCCAAAATCTGCTGAAGGAGCTCATCTCACGAGGCTACCTGCTTATCGGTCCCACTGTGCGGAGCGGCGCGATCGTCTACGATTCGATCAGGTCTGTGAATGACCTTCCCCGCGGAACCGGAGATGAACAGGAGCCTTCCCGCTACAGCCTGAGGCAGCGGAACGACGACATGCTTTTTGGCTTTGTGGTCGGACCGGTCTCATGGAAGAAATTCCTTTACCCCCCCCGGCATACGATGTTCAGGGCCACGAGAGCAGGCAAGGGGTTCACGATAACACCGGAGGGGACGGAGAACCGTCAGAAGATGGCGTTCTTCGGGGTGAGGCCGTGCGAGCTGAGCGGGATACTGATGCAGGACCAGGTCTTCATGGGAGGGACGTATGTCGACAGGGCGTACAAAACGGCCCGCGACAACGCATTCATCGTCGCCGTGAATTGCACCGTCACCGGGGGAAACTGTTTCTGCGCATCGATGGGGACCGGCCCGGGTGCGACGAGAGGATTTGACATCGCGCTCACCGAGGTGATGGGAGGAGGAAAACACTACTTCGTCGCTTCATCCGGAACCCCTCGCGGGGAAGAAGTCCTGGGTGCGGTGCCCCACAGGGAGGCGACGGAACCGGAGAGCAGGTCGGGGCTCGACGCCGTCTCGCGTGCGGCGGAGTCGCTGACGAAACGGATGGACGTCCGGGATCTCCCCCAGGTGCTCAAAGACAGCTTCGAGCACCCCCGCTGGGACGATGTCGCCAGGAGGTGTCTCTCGTGCACGAACTGCACGATGGTGTGCCCGACCTGCTTCTGTTCCACTGTCGAGGATGCAACTGACCTTACCGGGGCGCACGCGGAACGGAACAGGAGGTGGGATTCCTGCTTCACGATGGATTTCACAAAAGTCGCCGGGGGGAACATACGTCCCTCGATCCGTGCCCGCTACCGCCAGTGGCTGACACACAAGCTCTCGAACTGGATGGATCAGTTCGGCACGCTCGGGTGCGTCGGCTGCGGCCGCTGCATCACGTGGTGCCCTTCGGGAATCGATATCACCGCGGAGGTCGATGCCATCCGCGGAAACGGAGTTCACGCATAAGGAGCAGTCATGCAAACAGAGAATCTCGCCGAGATCCTGCGCCAGCATCCCTTCATCGCAGGATTGTCTGATGCCCACATGCAGGTCCTGACCGGCTGCGCATCGAACGTTCGGTTCGCCGAAGGGGCGCAGCTCATTCACGAAGGGGAGATTGCCAACAAATTCTACCTCGTTCGCACGGGACGTATCGCACTGGAGACCGAGGTGAATGCGCGAGGTAAAATCCGCATACAGACCGTGGGTCCGGGCGACGTCCTCGGGTGGTCCTGGCTGATCTCCCCCTTCCGGTGGCACTTCAACGCGCTGGCAGTCGCCGAGGTCCGGGCGGTCGCGCTCGACGGTGAATGCCTGCGGAAGAAGTGCGAGCAGGATCATGACTTCGGTTACGAAATGCTCTCACGTTTCGCCCACGTCATGGAACGCCGCCTTGAGGCGACCAGGATGCAGCTCCTTGACCTGTATACGGTTTCCCCGGGGGCCCACTCATGAAGCTTGAGGCCATTCATCCCTCCGCTGCTCCGGGCGAAGGGCTCCGTATTCATACGGTGACGGTGAAGAAAGTGATCTGGGAGACGGACGACACCTTCACGCTTCAGATCGACATGGGAGAGATGGGGGAGACCTTCAGTTTCCTCCCCGGTCAGTTCAACATGCTCTACGTGTTCGGACTCGGCGAGGCCGCAATTTCGATAAGCTCGGATGCTTCGCAGGGAGGGACGATATCCCACACGATCCACAGGGTGGGTACCGTGACGAGCGGGCTCGCGCAGATGAAGCGGGGAGACGTGATAGGCCTCCGCGGACCCTTCGGCGCGAGCTGGCCGATCACCGCGGCCAGGGGGAAGGATGTATGCATCGTGGCCGGGGGGATCGGTCTTGCCCCTCTCCGTCCCGTGATGTACGCCATGCTCAGGGAGAGGACGGCGTTCGAGAGGATCATACTCCTGTACGGCGCGCGGAGTCCGCTCGACCTTCTGTACCGCGTCGAGCTTGAAGAGTGGGCGAAGGAGCACAATGTCGAGGTTCTGGTGACCGTGGACCGCGGCGACTCGT
>PMDK01000111.1 GCA_003154425.1 Ignavibacteriota bacterium | reverse complement strand
CGTTCTTGCGGGACTTCTGGGATACCTCCTGGGCTCACTCCCGACCGCCTTTCTTCTCGTTCATTGGAAATCGAGACTCGATATCCGGACGGCCGGGAGCGGGAACGTCGGGACGCTGAACAGCTACCAGGTGACCGGCTCCTTCCTGGTGGGTGGGGCAGTCCTGGCGCTCGACGCCGCGAAGGGGATGGCTGCAGTGTCTCTCTCAGGCCTCCTCCCGGATCACGATTTTGCCCATCAGGCTTGCGCGGGAGTCTGTTCGATCCTGGGGCACAATTTTCCGGTCTGGCTCCGGTTCAGGGGAGGGAGGGGGCTTGCGACGGCGGCGGGAGCGGTCTCGGTGTTCTGCTGGCCGCTCGTGCTCATATGGGGAGCCCTCTGGGGCGCGGCGTTTGCGGTCCTCAGGCGAGTGAACCCGGCCAATGCCGTGGCCTCGTTTCTGCTCCCCCTGCTCATGGCGGTGACACCCGGATCCTTTCTCTCCCGTTTCAGTACGGGTGGGAGACCGGGAGAGGATCTCACCCCGTTCGTCGCAACATCGATGCTGGTCGTTCTCGTGAAACATCTGGGGCCGGTCCGAGCGTACATAGGAGAGAGGCGGAAAGGGCATTTCCGCCGGCATGACACCGGAGGAAGGGGAGAATCATGAACAGAAATATCGCCGTTATTGCAATCGTTCTTCTGGTCCCGCTTCTTGCAGGAGGGGTGATCGGGTACAACATCGGACGCCCGCCGGCTGCCGCTTCGGGAGAGCACCGTGTGTTTCCCGGGGCCGCCTTCACGGAGGCCCGGTCATCATCCTCCGACGCTGACGCGGGGGATTCCCTCGGAGAGGCGATCGGAGGCTCCCGGAAGAATGCCATCACCAGGACGGTCGCCGTGGTGAGCCCGGCCGTCGTCGGCATCAACGTCACGGAAGTGAGACAGTACCGCTACAGGAGCCCCTGGGGCGATGACCCGTTCTTCAGGCAGTTCTTCGGCGACCGCACATACACCGAGCGGGTCCAGGGGCTGGGATCGGGGTTCCTGATATCCCCCGACGGGTTCATCGTCACCAACGACCATGTTGCGGGGAACGCCAAGGAGATCACGGTGACGCTCACGAACGGCGAGAAATACAAGGCCGAGCTCGTAGGAACCGACCAGGTGGCCGATATTGCCCTCCTGAAGATCGAGGGAAAGAACCTCCCCTACATCAGGCTGGGAAATTCCGATGACGTCATCATCGGCGAATGGGTGATCGCCTTCGGCAATCCGTTCGGGCTTTTCGACATAAGTGACAAGCCGACGGTCACGGTGGGTGTTGTGAGCGCGACGAAGATGAATCTGCGTGCCGAAGAGGGACGGGTGTACCGCGGCATGATACAGACCGACGCGGCGATCAATTCCGGGAACAGCGGCGGCCCGCTTGTCAACAGCCTGGGGGACTGTATCGCGGTCAACGCGGTGATCTACACGCCGAACCAGGGGAGCATCGGGCTCGGGTTCGCCATTCCGATCAACCGGGTGAAGAACGTGATCGCCGAGCTGAAAAAGACCGGAAAGGTCGAGCGGGAGTTCTGGACAGGGCTCGAGATCCAGACGGTGGATGAGCGCGTGGCGCGGTATTTCGGGCTGGAGAGCGCCCAGGGGGTCATCGTGAGCGATGTCAAGAAGAACAGTCCGGCGGAACGGGCCGGGTTCCGCGTGGGAGACATCATCGTCGCCGCGAACGGAGAGAAGATCGCGGACGGGGCGACGCTCATGTCCGCGGTGGAGGATGCAAAGACGGGCGACACGGTGAGCCTGACGGTCATACGCGACCGGAAGACCATGGACCTCAAAATGAAGCTCGAAAAGCACTGAACATGATAGCACGCTATACACGCCCGGCGATGGGGAGGATCTGGGACGAACACAACAAGTTCCAGATCTGGCTCGATATCGAGATACTCGCCTGCGAAGCGCAGGCGGAGAACGGGGTCATCCCGCGGGAGGCGGTGGACGTGATCCGGGCGAAGGCGTCGTTCGATGTCGCAAGGATCGAGGAGATCGAGCGCGAAGTGAAGCACGATGTGATTGCGTTCCTGACCAACGTCGGCGAGCACATCGGCCCGGAGGCCAGGTACATGCACCTGGGGATGACGTCGTCGGACGTGCTCGACACGTGTCTCGCCGTGCAGATGAAACAGGCGGGCGAGCTGCTGCTGGGGGGACTGGGGAAACTGACCGACGTGCTTGCACGCAGGGCCAGGGAGTTCAGGAACACCGTGATGGTGGGGAGGACGCACGGGATACACGCCGAGCCCACAACATTCGGTTTGAAGCTTGCGCTCTGGTTCGACGAGATGCGCCGGAACATCGACCGGCTCCGCTCGGCCGTGGACAGGATCAGCGTCGGGCAGATCTCGGGTGCGGTGGGCACGTATGAACACCTGAGCCCGGCCGTGGAGGAGTACGTCTGCGCGCGGCTCGGCCTGACGCCGGCTCCGGTGTCCACCCAGATACTGCAGCGGGACAGGCATGCGGAATATATGACGACGCTCGCTCTTGCGGGGAGCTCGCTCGAGAAGGTCGCGACGGAGATCCGGCATCTCCAGAGGACCGAGGTTCTCGAGGCGGAGGAGTACTTCGCGAAGGGACAGAAGGGATCTTCGGCGATGCCCCACAAGCGCAACCCGATCACCTGCGAGCGGATCGCGGGACTTTCCCGGGTTCTGAGGGGGAACGCCCTGGCGGCGATGGAAAACGTCAGCCTCTGGCATGAGCGGGATATCACACATTCCTCTGTCGAGAGGATCATCGTTCCCGACAGCTGCATGCTTCTCGACTATATGATCGCCCTGACGACCGACGTCATCGACAGGCTGATCGTTTATCCCGACACGATGGCAAAGAACCTGGACCGGACGCACGGGCTCATATTCTCCCAGTCCGTCCTGCTGGCACTGACGAAAAAGGGGATGCGCCGGGAGGAGGCCTACCGGATCGTCCAGGCGGCGGCGATGGAAGTCTGGCAGTCGGGAAGGAATTTCCGGGATGTGCTCACGGGAATTCCGGAGGTTGCCAACGCGCTCACGGCCGGGGAGATGGGTGAGCTCTTCAGCCTGGAGAAGAGCATCCGGAACGTCGACTATATATTCAGCCGCGTCGGGCTTTCCTGAAGCAATTCACAGCGGGGGTATGTTCATGGCGAAGAAATTTCAGAATTTCATAAACGGAAAGTGGGTTGACGCCGCGTCGGGAAAGACATTTGAGAACCGGAATCCTGCCCGATGGGACGAGGTGGTCGGCCTGTTCCCCCGGTCGGCGAAAGAGGATGTTGATGAGGCGGTTCGCGCCGCACGCGCGGCGTTTGACGGGTGGCGCCTCGTCCCCGCCCCGAAGCGCGGGGATATCATGCGTGCCGTCGGCGATCTCATGGCGGCCCGCAAGGAAGATCTCGCGCGGCAGATGACGCGCGAAATGGGGAAGGTGCTCGCCGAGACCCGGGGGGACGTCCAGGAAGGGATCGACACGGCGTACTATGCGGCGGGGGAAGGCCGGCGGCTCTTCGGCAACACCGTCCCCTCGGAGCTTCCGGACAAGTTCAACATGGCGATCCGTGTGCCTGTCGGTGTCGCGGGGATCGTCACGCCGTGGAATTTCCCGATGGCGATCCCGACATGGAAGATATTTCCGGCGCTCCTGTGCGGCAACACGATTGTCTTCAAGCCCGCCTCCGATACACCCGCGACCGCCTCGGCCCTCGTGGAGATACTGGCCGAAGCCGGGGTCCCGGACGGCGTCGTGAACATTGTGCACGGCGGAGGAGGGGAGGTCGGCACGGCGATCGTCAGCCATCCGGACGTCGACCTTGTAAGTTTCACCGGCTCGACGCTGGTCGGAAAGGCGATCTCGGAGTCGGCCGGGCGGACGCTGAAACGCGTATCGCTCGAGCTCGGGGGGAAGAACGCCCAGATCGTGATGGATGACGCGGACCTCGGGCTGGCTCTGGAAGGCGTGCTCTGGGGGGCATTCGGCACCACGGGGCAGCGCTGCACGGCGACGAGCAGGCTGATACTCCATGAGAGGATTCACGAACGGTTCCTCGAAATGCTCGTGGAGCGCGTGGGCAAGCTTCGCCTCGGGGACGGACTCCTGCCGTCGACCGACGTCGGACCCTGTGTCAACCAGGGCCAGCAGGAAACGGTCGCGGAGTATGTCCGGGTCGGACTCGAACAGGGGGCGAAACTCCTCACCGGGGGGGTGATCCCCAAAGGAGACACTCTGGGCGGGGGCTGGTTCTACAGCCCCACGGTCTTCTCCGACGTACAGAGGGACCACCGGATAGCCAGGGAAGAGATCTTCGGCCCCGTGCTCTCCGTTCTGAAGGCGGGTTCTCTCGGGGAAGCGGTCGCGATTCTCAACGACACAATCTACGGTCTTTCCTCCTCGATCTACACCGCGAATGTGAACGATGCCTTCCGGGCGATCCGGG
>PMDK01000289.1 GCA_003154425.1 Ignavibacteriota bacterium | reverse complement strand
AGCCCGAGAAGTCGAACGGAAGGGAGGGGCGTTCAAAGAAACGCTGTCCGCGCCATCCGAAAACATAGAGCCTGTCTCCTCGATAGTCCGCCACCGGAAGGTACTTCCAGTCCCCCGCCAGCCCGATGCTTTCATCCTCCCCTTCCGGATGAATGCGCATGAGCTTTGCCGGTCCGTACAGTCCTCCACCTCCCCCGTTATCGATCACGCGGACCGCAATGCTGATGGAGGTCGTATCGACGATCTCTTTCGGCACCGGGTATACCCTTGCCGCGTTCCACGCCCCCTCCGACTCGTGGCTCCCCACTTCTCTGCCGTTCACATATGTGATATCCATGTCGTCGACAGGTCCGAGCTCCACGACCAGGTTCCTGTGCACCCAGGCAGGAGGGATCGCAATGCGATGACGGAACCAGACGACGCCGTCAAATTCCCCCATCCCGGTCGTTTCCCAGTATGCCGGCAGATGCATCGACCGCCAGCTGCTGTCGTTGAATGCCGGGGAGGAACATTCCGCGTCCTCCAGTCCGAGATTCACCCATCGTGTATGCGGGTCCCGAGTGCTCAAATCGATCACAGGAAATCTTTCGAGCCACGACTTCAGAACCTTCATGCTGTCTTCCGTTATCCGGATCTTCTGCAGGACGGAATCGTACTGCGCCACATGCGCAAGCGTCCCGCTGCTCATCCACGACTCCACCCGCGTTCCCCCCCAGCTCGCAAGAATGAGACCGATTGGGACCTTGAGCACCTGAGAAAGATTCCGGCCGAAGAAATACGCCGCCGCGCTGAACAGGGGGGTCGTCCCCGGAGAGCATCCGGTCCAACGGCCGGCGCATGCTTCCTCCGGGACTGTCGAAAACGCGCGCTTGACGGTGAAGAGCCTGATGGAGGGATACGAGGAGTGATCTATTTCATCCTGCGATGAGAGGATGGTGTCGGGGGGCCACCCCTGGAGCGGCATCTCCATATTCGACTGCCCCGAACAAAGCCAGACCTCCCCGGTGAGCACGTTCTTCAACGTCAGCGTCGAATCATCCGTGTGTACGTGTATCTCATACGGTCCTCCGGCACGGGGAGTGGCGATCGCCGTGCTCCAGTTTCCCTCCGGCGTCACTGTCGCGGAGGCGTCGGCCTTCCATGACGCATGTATCACGACCCTCGCCCCCGGCGTCCCTTTTCCCCAGAGCGCGACGGTGCTCCTCTGCTGAACCACCATGCTATCGGTGAAAAGCGGCGCCATCCGGAATGATGATCCGCCGGACAGGGCGGTCTGACACAGGAAGATACAGAGCGCAACCACGGTTCTGCGGTACATACAGTGCCTGCTGTTTATGAATTGAATTTACGACGCGGTGCCGTCACATCCCGGCGGATTCCGCGCGGCGCAGGGGGAGGCTACTCCCCGATCGCCACCTCATCGATGAATATCCATGTCTTCTTCCCTGATTCGGGGTGCCAGGATGGAGATGGGCCGACGCCCGGCGCACGCACCCTGAACCGGCGCGCGGTGACCGGAGCGAACGATATGCTGAAATCCTCCCGCCTGATCTCGGCATCCTCCACCGGCGCGCCCAGGTCGATGCTCCCCACAACCGTGAAGGAGGTGTCATCACCGGCGACGGAGACCTCGAGCTTCCGCGGGAAGAAAATCCTGGACACCTGTTCCTGAAGTGAGCCGATCACGACACGGCCGACCTTTTTCGGTGCAGGCAGATCAATCACCGCCTCAAAATCGTTTCCTTCAAAGGCGAGCCACCTCCCGTCCATCCGGTCGGTCGACCCCCGTTTCCCGTCAACGAGCAGCCGGGGACTCCCCGGGGGATACCGCGGGTCGGGCGTCTGTGCGAGCCGCACCGAAACACCGTCCATCCCCGCCGCCGAACTACGCCCGACCTCTATCACGCCGGCGCTATCCACGGACCGGTCAAGCTCAAGCCTGACGATTGTGTCATACCTGTCCCGGTGTTCCGCAGAGAGACTCACCTCGACCCCCCGTTCAGTCTGTGCGACCTTCGCGGTCCCCCCCGTCAGGACCGTCGTCCGCACGATTTTCTGCTCCAGGGGGGGAAGCTCCAGCCGGTCCCCCTCCCATTTCGCGACGTGTAGATAGAACGCGTTCCCCTTATGCGTTGACCCGCCCCAGGTCCCGCTGGTATAGGGTCCCCCGCGGGTCCCGTAAATGCTCTCTCCATATTTCGCAAGCCAGGCACCGATCTGCTTCAACACATCCACCTGGCGGGGCTCAATCCTGCCGTCGGGCATCGGGCCGACGTCCAGGAGGAGGTTGCCGTCCCCGGTCGCGCACTGGACGAGTATGCGCACGCACTCGCCGGCGGTCTTGATCCTGTCGTTCGGCTTCCACGACCACTGTGTCCCGAGCGTCATGCAGGTTTCCCAGGGAATCCTGACGTCGAAAGCGCCTACTCTCTGCTCCGGTGTGCGGTAGTCCGCATTCGTGTCGAGACGGCTCCAGTCAACCTCGTTATACGGCCCGAGCCCCAGCCGGTCGTTGACAATCATGCCGGGCTGCAGCGAGCGGACAAGCGCGTAGGTGTTTGACTGGTCCCAGGGGATCGATCCTCCATCGCCGTCGAACCAGAGCACGTCGATCCGCCCATAGTTGCCCAGGAGCTCGCGCAGGTGTCCTCTCATCTTCTTCAGATACAGTGCGTTCCGTACAGTGCGGCAGTCCGGGTCCCGCCAGTCCATCGGAGAGTAGTACCATCCTATCCGCATACCGGCGGCGTGGGCGGCGGACGCGAGCTCCCCGCACACGTCCCGTTTGAACGGCGTGGCGCTCATGCAATAGTCGTCGAC
>PMDK01000048.1 GCA_003154425.1 Ignavibacteriota bacterium | reverse complement strand
TCACTGTCGATCACCATGGTGTTTGCGCTTCTGATCTCGTTCCTTTTCTCAATCACGCTGGCGCCGCTTCTTGCCTCGTTCGTTATCAGGGAGTCCGATGTTGCACGCGAGGTCGCCCGCCACGAAAGGCGGTCCCCCCTGGGTGAGTGGTACGGGCGAACGCTCGCTCGACTGCTGGCGATCCGGTGGGTGATCGTCCCCGTCTCCCTGCTCATTGTCGCAGCGACCTACTGGCTCTACAGCCACATCGGCAACGACTTCATGCCGGCGATGGACGAGGGGACGTTTGTGCTCGACTATGCCACCCCCGCGGGGACGTCGCTGGACGAGACAGACAGGATCCTCATGAAGCTCGAGCGGACGCTGATGAGCATCCCGGAGGTGGAATCGTATTCGCGGAGAACAGGGACGCAGATGGGTTTCTTCCTCACCGAGCCCAACACGGGAGATTTTCTGGTGAAGCTCAGGTCCGCGCGGGCACGCCCGATCGCGGACGTCATCGCGGAGGTGAGGGACAAAGTAAACGCGAGCGAACCGTCGCTCAGGGTCGATTTCGGTCAGCTTATGATGGACGTGATAGGCGACCTGACGAACAACCCCTCGCCGGTCGAGATAAAGATATTCGGGGCGGATCAGACTCTCATACAGGGAAAGGCAAGGGAGGTAAGGTCGCTCATCTCGACCGTCCCCGGGGTTGTTGATGCGTTTGACGGCATCGTGATCTCCGGCCCATCGATGGTCGTCCGGGTCGATCCCCTCAGGGCGTCCCTGGCAGGGATGACCGTCGCGGACGTGGAGGAGCAGCTCTCGGCGATGATACGCGGGGCGACGGGGAGCGGCATTCAGAAGGGGGAAAAGATCATCGGGATCCGGGTCCGATTTCCCGATCCGTACAGGCTGGACCTGGACCGGATCAGGGGCATCCGGCTCATGAGTCCGGCGGGGAGCACGGTCCCCCTCGGGGCCGTCGCGTCCGTGGAAATGACCGGGGGCCAGTCGGAAATCGACCGCGAGGGGCTCCGCCAGTTTGTCGCGGTCACAGCGAGGATCAAGGACAGAGACCTGGGCCGGACCGTGGATGACATCAAGGCGAAGCTGGCGAAGGGTGTGACGATCCCGGGGGATTTGCAGGTGGTGTACGGCGGGGTCTACAGGACACAGCAGGATTCGTTCCGCGGGCTCCTTCTTGTCACGCTGGCAGCCGTGGCGCTCGTCTTCATCGTGCTCCTTTTTGAATTCGGGGAGTTCGCGGTCCCCCTTTCTATACTTGTGATCAACGTCCTCTCGCTCCTCGGCGTCTTCGGCGCACTGTGGCTGACGGGGGTGACATTCAACATATCGAGTTTCGTCGGGATCATACTGATCATCGGGATCGTCGCCGAGAACGCAATATTCGTCATGCACCAGGTGAAGAAGCTGACCGCGGACGGCGTGCCACTCGACGAAGCGCTCGTCCGCGCCACCCGCATGCGCACCCGTCCGATCATCATGACCGCGCTGGCAGCGGTCTTTGCGCTCCTCCCGCTATCCTTGGGGGTAGGTGCCGGGGCGCAGATGCNNTGCAGCAACCGCTCGCCATTGCCGTCATCGGCGGCTTCTCCTTGTCGAGCCTGCTCCTTTTTTTCTGCCTCCCTCTGGTGTACCGGCTCCTCAGGCGCTGACCCACCGGTCCCTCTCGGCTCCCGTATCATCCTCCTGTTTGTCCCTGGATCGAAGTTTCCTCATCGTCCGGCGACCGGGCTCCCTGTTGCCCGCCGGAGCCTTATCATGCCTGTGACAACGTCATACAGCGCCTGCAGGTTCGTCAGGCGCGCCTGCGCGGCCGCCGTCTCGGCGTCCAGAAGGTCCAGGTTTGAAAGGCTCCCTGCGCCGTACCGGAGTCGGGCGTTCTTCACCGCGAGGTCCGCCTGATTGATGTTTGTCTCTGAGACGCTGACCCGTTCTCCCGCTGCGGTAAGCTCGGAGAGCGCCTGGTCGACTTCCGCCCGGATCATGAGCGTGACCTCCTCCTTCCGCGATTCGGCGGCACGGAGTGTCGCAGTCGCCTCTTCTTCCATGGAGCGGGTCCGGTTGCCGTCGAAGATGGGGACCCGGAGGTCCACCGCGGCCGCAAGGTTCCCGCGCAGTATGTCGATATTCGGTATGTAGCCGTTTTTCACCCCGTACATGAGCGAGGCGTTGAGGGACGGAGCGTCGCTCGCGCCGGCAGCCCGTTGCTGCGCGCGCGCCGATGCAAGCGCATCGTCCGCGCTCCGGGCTTCGATCCGGTCTGTGAGCGCTGACTTCAGGAGAGAGTCCCTCCCGGGGGGTGGGACTGCCGGCGAGAATTCTCCCCTCAAATCCAGGGGGGTGTCCGACGGGAGTGCGGCGAGCCTTCGAAGCGCGATCTCCGCGCTCCTGAGGCTGTTCTCGAGTCCGATCCTTACATTCTGCGCCGCCGCAACACGCACCTGCGTGGTAAGCTCGTCGAGTTGTGTGGCAGTCCCCGCCTCGGCCTTCTTCCTCGTGATCGCGAGGTGCTCCTCGAGCGTCTGAACCTGCCCGTCCTGAACCGCGATGCTCCGGCGGAGGAAGAGGATGGCGTAAAACGTCTCCGCGGTCCGGACCTCCAGATCCCGTTTCACGGATTCCCGCGAGTCTTCCGCGAGCGCAATACGCGAGTCGGCGAGGCCGGCCTGCGAGCTTGTCTTCTGAAAGTCGTAAATGGTCTGACGCACCGCGACATGCCCGTCGTAGTTGTTGTTCGGGAACACCTTGATGGACTCGCCGGGGAGGTCGAACACTGACACGGGGGCAAGAAACACGTACGTGGCTTCGGCATCCACGCTCGGAAGATAGCCGCTCCGGATCTGTTCGGCGCGGGCGCGGGAGGCGTCGATCGCCTGTCCGGACTCCGCAATTGCCGGGTTGTGCGACAGGACGAGCGCGACGGCGTCCCCCACACTCAGCGGGACGTGCGGGGGAGTTTGCGCCACGGAACCCTGGAGTGCAATCCCGGAGGCGATGAGTATCTGCAGGAATCTGTGAAATGTCATTGTAAGTTGTCCCCTTTCTTCCCCCTGTGGACGCGAAGGAACAGTATCGGGATCAGGCAGAGCGCCGTGATGGCCGCGGCGAGGAGGAAATCGTCTGCGATTGCCGCGACAAAGGCCTGGTCGGAGATGTGGCCGAAGACCAGCGCCCTGGCCCGGGATACGGAGAGCGCGGCGTTCCCTCCGGTGAAGTGCTGTGCAAAATTCTGGGTCCCCGCGACGGCGGCCTTGAACGGCGCGGAGTACTGGTCGACGGTCTGTCCGTACGCCGCCATGTGGAATATCATTCTGCGCGTGAGCATGGCGCCTAGAAGCGCCACGCCGAAACTCCCCCCCACCTGCCGGATCACGTTGAAGAGCCCGGACGCCTGCGCCATCTTGTGGCGCGGGATTTCGGAGAGCGCCAGCGTGCTCAGCGGTGTGAAGACGAGCCCCATTGCCACGCCGCGGATGTAGAGCGGTATCATGATCTGCGCGTGTTCCGAGTAGACCGAAAGAAAGTAGTTGAGGTAGAGGCTGACTGCCAGCAGGACGATGCCGATTGCCGCAGGGATCTTCGGGTTTCCCCGGTCGGAAATGATCCCGGCGACGGGCGAGATCAAACCCTGGAGTATGCCTG
>PMDK01000008.1 GCA_003154425.1 Ignavibacteriota bacterium | reverse complement strand
ATGAGCCCGTTCGGGATCTGGAAGACCGGCGTGCCTCCCGGGATAAAGGGGCTGGACGCGTACAACGAAATATACGGGGATGCGATGGCCTGGCTTCACCAGCACAGCATCGATTATCTCACCCCGCAGCTCTACTGGAAGATCGGCGGCTCCCAGGACTATGCGGCCCTGATGCCCTGGTGGGCCGATTCGGCCGCGGCATACGGGCGGCATCTCTACACCGGCAATCAATTTGGCACCGCCTACTCGGCGTCTGAGCTCCCGAACCAGGTGGCGCTGAACCGGGGGAATCCGAAGGTCGGGGGACAGATCCTGTTCAGCGCGAACGGCATCCCGTCCGATGCGCTCGGGTTTGCCGATTCATTGAAGTCGCATCAGTACCGGTACCCGGCCCTGGCGCCCGTCATGGCGTGGAAGGACACGACCCCTCCGTACATGCCGCGCGGGATTCGGTACGCCCCTCTCCCGGGTGCCGGCCCCGCCGCGCTCCAGTGGGAGCTTCCCATCGTCTCACCGAACGGCGACACTGCATTCCGCTACGTGGTCTACAGGTTTGATCACAGGCCGGCTGCATCGGAACTTGCCGACGCCCGGAACATTCTTTCCGTCGAGGGCCGGAGATGGTTTGTTCCTCAGCCCCCCCCGTCACCGTCCGGCCCGTACTATTTTCTCGTCACGGCGCTGAGCAGGAACTACGTCGAAAGCGATACGAGCAACATCGTGATTCTGAGTCCCCCTTCCGCTCCTCTGCTCATCAGTCCGGTGAGCGGCCTGACTGGTACGCCGGAAAGCCTGCTCGTGAGCTGGCATGCGTCTCCGCTCACATCTGCGTATCAACTCCAGGTCGGTGCGGACTCCACATTCGGGACGTCGCTCATCGTGAATGAATCCTCGATCACGGATACGACGCGCCTCGTGAAAGGGTTCCAGGGACAGACACTCTATTTCTGGCGGGTGCGCGCTTCGAGCGGCGGCGGGACGAGCCCGTGGTCGGCCGTCTACGCGTTTCGCACCGGCTTTCCGGCCTCGCCCGGACTTGTGTTCCCTGCGAATTTCCAGGTCAATCTCCCCGTGTTCCTGAGCCTGAGCTGGAACGCCTCCGGCGCCTCCACCTCGTTCAGGGTGCAGCTGGCGAGGAGCGCGGATTTCGTCTCACTTGTCATGGATTCGGCCGGCATCGCCGACACGACGCTCGGTGCTCCGCCCCTCGAGTATTTCACGCTTTATTTCTGGCGGGTCCGGGCGACAAACGCCGCCGGGACGAGCCCGTGGTCCCCGGGGTACAAATTCCGGACGGTCCAGGTGACCGGGGTCGAGCCGGACCCGGACGTCCCGTCCACATTCGGACTCGATCAGAACTATCCGAACCCGTTNNACCCCACGACGATGATCGGCTATCAGCTCCCCTCGGCGGGAAGGGTGTCGATCATCGTGTACGACATGCTCGGTCAGGAGGTCGAACGGCTTGTCGACGGGGTGCAGCCTGCCGGGAGGCACGCCGTGCCGTGGAACGGGTCAAATCACGCGAGCGGCGTCTACCTTGTCCGGATGAACGCTGCCACGTTCACGTCGACGAAAAGGTTGCTCCTCATCAAATAGACGGTGATAGGAACTGGAAAATGATCCCCCTGACCATCTCAGACCGGCACACATGGCGATGGGTAAACGCACGGTGTCTCCTTCAGGCGGCCGCATGTGCGATCGCCGTTGCCGGCTGCGCACGAACGGCGGACACATCGATGGTTGACACGCTCTTGAACGAGGCCAGAATGCGCCTCGCCCCGGACCTCCGCACGGCGGTGTTCGACGTGAAAGGGACCGTGTCGGGTACGACACTGACGCTCACGGGAGAAATCCAGGATGCGGGGATGAATGAGCAGCTCCTCCGGTTTCTCCGCGAGAAAGGAGGTTACACGATTATCGACAGCATCGTGGCGCTTCCCGCCCCGTCTGTGGGGGACAGGACACTCGGCGTCATCGACGTGAGCGTCGCAAATCTCCGCACCGCCCCCGGGCACCCCGCGGAGATGGCCTCTCAGGCTCTCCTGGGCACGCCGTTGAAGATACTGAAGAAAAAGGGGGGGTGGTATCTCGTGCAAACGCCGGATGAATACATCGGATGGACCGATGACCGGCTCGTGCGCATGACAAACGACCGCTACGACGCCTGGACGCATTTGCCGAAATTGGTCGTGACAGCAGAAGTCACCTGGATCCGCTCGGCGAAAGACAGAACATCGCAGCCCGTGAGCGATGTGGTGGCGGGCTCGCTCCTTGCCTTGAAAGAAAGGTCCGGGGCTTTCTACGGGGTCGAATACCCGGATGGCCGTACCGGGTTCATTGCGAAGGACCAGGCCGAGCCCCTCGAGACCTGGCTTGCGAAGGCGCGGGATACGCCGGAACGCATCATCGCAACCGCAAAAAGGTTCTTCGGTGTCCCCTACCTCTGGGGGGGGACCTCGTCCAAGGGGATGGACTGTTCGGGATTCACGAAGACCGTATACTATCTCAACGGCGTCCTCCTCCCGCGTGACGCCGACCAGCAGGCAGCCATCGGGGACTCTGTTGTAATCCCGGAAGGAAGTATGGACCTGAAGCCTGGGGACCTTCTCTTCTTTGGATCGCACGCTGGCGCGGGAAAGCCCGAACACATCACGCACGTCGCCATATCGCTCGGCGGCCGGCGCTTCATACATTCATCCGCCGATGTACATTTCAACAGTCTCAACCCGGCGGACTCCGATTACAGCGACTTTCGTTCGGTGAGCTTCCTGCGGGCGCAACGGATCATCGGCGCCGGCGAATCCTCGGGCGTCCGGCGGCTCGCGGG
>PMDK01000069.1 GCA_003154425.1 Ignavibacteriota bacterium | reverse complement strand
CCCTGGCTCAGCTATCTCTAGGTGACACCTCCCTCGCCTTCAAAACGCAAAAACGCCCCCGGGGCCTGTGCGCCGGGGGCGTTGTGCGTCGGAAACCGCTCTCGCTTACCCCATCGTCACGACGATATCGTGAGTGGAGCCTGGTCTTTGCACCGGGATAGGAAGGGTTGCGCACGTGCCGTCGAGAAGGATGCTCTTAACTCCCTTCTGTACCCCGTCGGGGTTCTTCACGGTGATCCGGTACGTGGCGCCCCGCCATTTTCGCTCGACTTCAAACCCGGGCCAGTCCCCCGGGATGCAGGGGTCGATCATGAGTCCGTTGTACTCCGGCCGGATCCCGAGCATCCAGTGCGTGGCGGCGAAATACGCCCATCCCCCGCTCCCCGTCAGCCAGGGATGTCTCCCCCTCCCGTGCGCGGTGTGGTCCTTCCCCATGATAAACTGGCAGTAGGAATACGGCTCCGCCTCCCGGATCTCGATCATGTCGTTCTGGTTGTACGGGAGCAGGGCGTCGTAGAACTCCATCGCGCGTCCCCCCCGGCCGAGCTTGCACTCCGCGACGACCGCCCAGGGGTTGGGGTGGCTGAATATGGCGCCGTTTTCCTTGATCCCCCTGTACACGCGCGTCACGTACCCGATGTCGTCGTCCGGTTTTGTGAATGTCGGCCAGAGAAGATGGATGCCGAACCGCGAGTAGAGGTGTTCGTACACCGCGTCCATGCACTTGATGCCGCGCTCCTGCGGTGCGACGTCGGAGAGGACTGCCCAGCTGTTGCTCTCGAGAAACACCTTCCCCTCCGCGTTCTCCCGCGTCCCGATCTTCATCCCCTTCCGTGTTATCCCGCGTATGTACCACTCACCGTCCCAGAGCTCACGTTCGCAGGCGGCTTTCACTTTTTCGGCGATTGCCGTATACCGTGCGACGTCGTCTTTCCTCCCGAGGCGTCCCGCGGCCTCGATGAAGTTGAGAAGGGCCCAGTGGTGCATGAACGAGACCATCGCGCTCTCTCCGCCCCCGAGGTTCAGGCAGTCATTCCAGTCTGCGCGAAGCCCTTTGCAGATGCCTGTGCTCCCCACCTGTTCCGCGGAGAAATCGAGCGCCCGTTTCATGTGCTCGTACACCGTCCCCTCGCCCCTGTCTGCGAAGGGCACGACGGTGTCGAAGAACGTGAGATCTCCGTTCTCTTTGACGTATTCACAGATGGTTGCGACGATCCAGAGCGCGTCGTCGGAACACGTGTCCTCAAGCCCGTGGATGATGTCCGCGGGGCCCGGTGTGGGGACAACCGTGGGGAGCTTCACGCCGGGGAGCTTCTCTTCCTTCGGGCGGAAGACCTCCGGGTCGAACAGGTGGAGGCCGTACCCCCGGCTCACCTGCCCTTGGAGCAGCTCGATGATCCTCTCCCTGCTTTTTGGCGGGTTTGTGTGGACCACGGCCATGACGTCCTGCGATGTGTCCCTGTATCCGAGCCCGGTCCTTCCCCCCACCTCGACGAAAGAAGCGAAGCGCGACCAGACGACGCATGTCTCGGCCTGCAGGAGCGTCCACGTGTTGAGCATGGTGTCCATACCCCTGTGGGGGGTGTGCACCTGCAGAACGGAGGTTTTCGCGTCCCAGTACTCCCGGAGATTCACGAACGCCTTGTCGACGCTTTCGGGGGAGGAATATTTCTCTTTCATCGCCTTCCCGGCCCCCCTGGGCCCGACGCCGAGCATGAAGAGGAGCCGCCGCTCCTCGCCCGGCGAGAGCGTGATCCGCTTGTGAAGCGATCCGCAGTGGTTTCCTCCGAGCTCGTTTGAGTCATGACATTCTCCGCGCTCCACTGCCGCAGGGTTCGATTCTGTCCTGTAGTTCCCGAGGAACGTGTCCCTGACGCAATCGAAACTGTCAGGCATGAAATCCGACGCGAAATAATGATACGTCCACGGCTCGTAGAAGAAATCGTACTCTATGATGCCGTCCGCATAGCTCGAGCCGCTGGCGTACAGGGACATCTGCAGGTTCTGGTTGTCGANNCCCGCCGCATAGAGGCTCATCTGCAGGTTCTGGTTGTCGATTTCGATGTGATGGAACGAGAACTCGACATAGCTGAACACGCTGAGTGACCGTTTCCGCCCCCCCGTGTTCCTGATCTTCACGTCCCAGAGCTCGACGTCGTCGTCAAGGGGGATGAAGAGCGTCTGTTCCGCATGTATGTCCCTGTAATCGCAGCTGAACCGGGAATACGATAACCCGTGGCGGCATTCATAGGAGGCGCTCGAAAGGTCCTTGCCGACGGGCTGCCAGGAGACCGACCAGTATTCCCCCGTCTCGTCGTCCCGTATGTACACATAGTGCCCGGGACGGTCGAGCGGCACGCCGTTCTGGCGGAACCGGGTGATCCTGTGGTGCTCCGCCGTTTTGTAAAAGGAGTACCCGCCGGCATTGTGTGAAATCACCGTGCACATGTCCTTCACGCCCAGGTAATTCGTCCACGAAACCGGGACGTCGGGCCGTTCAATGACATATTCCCTGCGTGCGTCGTCGAAATGTCCGTACCTCATAGTCCTGTTCCTCAGTCGATGGCGTTGTCAGTGCGATTCGCGGAAAACTTCGTCGATGGCCTCCAGAAGCGGGTGCGACCCGTCCGGGAGGGAGTCTTGCGTGATCTCCCAGATGA
>PMDK01000055.1 GCA_003154425.1 Ignavibacteriota bacterium | reverse complement strand
GGGATTTGCGGTCTCACAGCGCTATGCGGCATTAACGGGATGGTACACGTCCAGCCCGGTAGGCGGCGACAGCCTGTACGGCTGGGTGATAATGTACAAATCCGGGTCCCCGATAGGTTTCGCGATATTCGGGAACACCGGCACACAGGGGGTGTACGCCAGGTTTACCGCCACGATCGGCTACATCCTGAGCGGAACCCCGGACAGCTGTGCCGTGTGGTTCGGGATGACCGGACCAAGTTCCAACCCCTCCAATATCCACGACGGGTCTAAGTTCACGCTCGATGATCTGTCCCTCACGGGCACAGCGACCGGCGTAACAGCGCCCGCCGCGCCACCTCTCACATTCGCGCTGAATCAGAATTTCCCCAATCCGTTCAATCCGAGCACGCTGATCAGGTACGAGCTCCCGGGTTCGGGGACTGTGAGACTGACGGTCTACGACATACTCGGGCGCGAGGTCGCCACGCTCGTCGACGGGACCCAGGAGCAAGGGGCACATGAAGCCCGGTTTGACGGGGGAGGACTCTCGAGCGGAGTCTATCTCTACAGGCTCCAGACGGCAGGGTTCGTGCAACAGAGGAAGATGATACTACAAAAATAGGAGGGCCGTCAGGAGCTCCGCCCCACACAGAATGCTCCGCAGAGAGGCGCCCCGCGGCTGTCCCGCAGGGCGCCTTCGCTGCAAGAGATTTACACACCTGCAAGACCCTTGCGCAATCCCGCCGCTCATTGCACCGTTGCCCGGTTCATCGTCGATCCCGCTTGCGACTTGCTCATCCTGTGATTAGATTTGGAGGCACAAGGGAGACCCCAAGGTGGACCCGGCCTTACGCCCCAGGATAAAGATCTGCTGCATCGCCAGCCGGGCTGAAGCGCGGCTCGCCATCGCCGCCGGGGCAAGCGCGCTGGGGCTCGTCGGACCGATGCCCAGCGGCCCGGGCGTAATCCCGGACGAAGCCATTCACGCAATCGCCCTTAGCACCCCTCCGCCGATCGCGACATTCCTTCTGACGAGTGAGCAGTCGGTCGACGGGATCGTGGCGCATCACCGGCGCACACGCACGACGGCGATACAGCTGGTCGACAGGCTGATCCGGGGGACATTCGCCGATCTGAGACGAGAGTTGCCGGGCACGAAGCTGGTGCAGGTGGTGCATATCACGGGTCCTGAGTCGGTGGAAGACGCAGTGGCGCTGTCCAGGGACGTCGACGCACTTCTCCTGGACTCAGGCCGGCCGGATTTGCCCGTGAAGGTACTCGGCGGGACCGGCAGGCGTCACGACTGGCAGCTCAGCAGACGCATACGGGAGGAAGTGGCAATCCCGGTCTTCCTTGCCGGAGGTTTGCACGCGGGAATCGTCCGTGAGGCGATCGACCAGGTGGGCCCGTTCGGCCTGGACGTCTGCAGCGGCGTCCGATCGGGCGGATCCCTCGATCCATCACTGCTTCATGCATTCCTCAAAGCGGCGGCACGCTGACCTCCCTTCCCCTGAAATGAACCTCCCCCGGCGCATTGTGTGTGGGGAAAGTAATTCGTACTATTTCTCAGATCTCTTCTCCTCCCACATTCCCCGTCCTGAAGAAATGGGCCGGCATGGACTCATGGTTGTTCCAGTTTTCCTGTTCATCATCGCGGCGCACTCCCCTGCGGTCCTCCGCGAACAGAGCCGGGGGACGCTGAAAGGGACGGTGACGGATGCCGGAACCGGGGCTCCTCTGGCGAATGCCAACGTCTATCTCTCATCGACGACGATTGGGACGAACACCGGCGGGGACGGGAAGTACGTGCTTACCAACATCCCCCCGGGGGCCTTCCAGCTTGTAGCATCGCGCGTGGGACACAGGGTGGCTTCAGAGCTCATCCATGTCTCAGGAGCCGAGACGCTGCGCACCGATTTCAGGCTTGAGCCAGTGACACTTCAGGTCGAGGAGGTGCAGGTCCTCACGCATGTGGACAAGGAATGGCGCCGGTCGCTCGCGAGCTTCAGGGAGGCATTTCTTGGGAACGGGGAGAACGCGTCAGGATGCACGCTCCTCAATCCCGAGGTGCTTGATTTCAGGATGGAAAAGGGGACAAGCATACTCGTCGCATCGACCGACAGCGTGTTGCAGATCGAAAACCAGGCGCTCGGGTACAGGCTCCTCGCCCGGCTCGGCGTCTTCGAGTGGGATGTGGACGACGATCATGGGAGGTTCGTCCTGTATCCACGGTTCGAGCCGCTCGTGGCACAGGACAGCGCCGACCTGGCCCGCCGCCTCTCGAACCGCATCAGGAGCTACAGCGGCTCCCTGAAGCACTTCCTCACATCGCTCGTGGCCGGAACGCTGGACGAGGAACGATTCCTCGTCAGCTCGGGAACGCTGGCGGACCTCCGGTCGGGAGCTTCCCACCCCCTTTCGGCGGAAGAATTCACTCTCCTCCCCGTGCCGGGGGAGTCGCTCTGGAAACTCACATTCCGGAACTGGCTCCGGGTGGACTACCGGGGCGAACCGACGAGATTGAAGAGCTATATCGGCCTCAGCGGCAAGACTGCGATCTTCGACCACGCCGGGAACCTCGTCGACCCGTTGTGCCTCGAGGTCATCGGTGACTGGACGAAATACCGTGTGGCAGACATGCTTCCCATTGACTGAACGGAGGATGACCATGACCAAGGCTACTGCTTTCTTCGTTGTATCGCTTCTCGTCGCCGGGGGGTGCGCTTCGATGTCGCGGCAGCGGCTCGAAGACATAACGCCGAACCGCGTGTACCACAGGCCCTACGCCGACGTCTTCGAATCGGTGAAAATGTACAGCCTGAAGGAGGGTTTCAAGCTCGACAGGTACGGTGAAGACGCCGGAAGGGTGATCGGGCACAAGAACACGACGTCATCGGGGGAAAGCAGGCAGATGTCCAGCATCGGTGAAACGGCGACGATGGTGGTAATGAACCTGAAGATGCGAAAGGTCGCGGGGGGGGATACGGAGGTGCTCGTGAACTTCTCGTTCGAGAACGGACATGTCGTCGTATCGCGCGAGGAGGAATCGATACTTCTCGATTGTTACAGCACGTTCTTTGATTTCATGCAGGAGAAAGCCGGAAGCTGAGCCCGGAACGAAAGGGGTACGGAGGTGAAAATATTCGTTGCGGTGGTTCTGTTCTCTCTCCCGTTCGCACGCGCACAGGCGCCGGACGACGCCGGCCCGATCGGCACGCTTGCAGGGAACACCTGGGTCGACGCGACACTCAATCTGAAGATCGCCAGTCCTTCCGGCGGAACGGTCAAGTCATGGTTCATCCTCGCCCCTCCGAGGGCCCTGTGCACGATCAGCGTCGACGGGACGACGCGGTACAGCGGGAGATTTGGGAACCTGTTCATGTCGCGCGCCAGCGTCATGTCGAGCGCCACAGGGAATGACGGTTTCACGAGCAGGTACTTCTCCGTGACGAACACCGGCCTGGAGAACGGCTCCACCGCCGGCCACAACGC
>PMDK01000220.1 GCA_003154425.1 Ignavibacteriota bacterium | reverse complement strand
GATACAGGTTGCTGATCGTCTGCGCTTCCACACCCTGGGATGCGTCCACGACAAGTATGGCCCCCTCGCAGGCCGCCAGGGAGCGGGAGACTTCGTAGGAAAAATCAACGTGCCCCGGCGTGTCGATGAGGTTCAGCGTGTAGGGGGACCCGTCGGCCGCCGCGTAGTGCATCTGGATGGCGTGCAGCTTGATCGTGATCCCGCGTTCCTGTTCGAGGTCCATGTCGTCGAGGACCTGGTTGAACTTCATTTCGCGGGGCGTGATCGTGCCGGTCCGCTCGAGGAGCCGGTCGGCGATCGTCGATTTGCCGTGATCAATATGGGCGATGATGCAGAAATTCCGGATCGCGTTCATACGGTATCGTCAAGAACAGAAAATCCGTCCCGGGGAAAGCGGGGCGGACTTGCTCGTTCGGGGACACATCATGGATCAATATACCTCTTTCGCCCGTGAGTTGCAATATTGCTCTTCCGCTCTTCGCTTCGTATTTTGACGGGACTTCGAACCAGACAGATCCAGGACATGTCCATACTGACAGACCCCGCCGTCGCGGCATTTCTCGCCGCTCACAAGGGCCACGATCAGGACCCCCGTCCCGTCGCCGTTTTTGACTGCGACGGGACCGTGATTCACGGGGACATGGGTGAGGCGATGTTCTACCGGCAGATCGAGCACTTTCATTTCCGGCGCTCGCCCGCCCTGGTCTGGCCTGACCATCCCCGGCGCGGGGAGATCGGGACGCTGTACGAGGAGCTGGTCGCGCTCGGACCCGCCGGACGGGCGGGGAGCGCGGCTTCCGGCAGATTCGCGGAGATACTCCTCTCGCGGTATTTCGACCAGATCGCTTCAGGAGCGGTGGCCAAGGCCTGCGCCGACATCGTCCGCCTTTTCGCGGGATACACGCCGGCGGAAGTGCACGAGCTGGCGCGCGCAACATTCGACGATGAACTCTCCTCGCCGATCGGGACCAGGCGGCTCGGCGGTCGCGATCTTCCGCGCGGCGCGCGTTTCATCCGGGAAGCGGTGGACCTGATCGGGGCGCTCACGGCACTGAGGTTCGATATCTGGGTCGTCTCGGGGAGCAACAGATGGAGTGTCGTGCCGGTGTTCAGACGCTTCGGCATCCCCGAAGACCGCGTGATCGGTATCGACCTGAAAGTGCGCGACGGGCTCCTGACGGACAGTGCGGAGGAACCGGTCCCCATACGCTCCGCCAAGATCGACGCCCTCCGGCGTCACACGCTCAGAATCCCCGTGCTGACGGTGAGCGACTCGAAAAACGACATCCCTCTCCTTCTGTATTCCGCGGGGCTCAGGGTGAGGATCAACTCCAGGAAGAGGGACACGGCGGATTTCTTCCGCACCGCAGGGACAGTGCCGGACGACACGTGGGTCCTTGTGGAATCACCGCACATCATGGAGTGATTGACTATGGCAGATGCTGCTCTCACAGTCATCGGCGGCGGCGCCGTCGGCCTGGCGATCGCCGCAGAACTTTCCCGTCGCCACGCACCTCTGTACCTCCTTGAGAGGAATCCGAAGTACGGACAGGAGACCTCGAGCCGCAACAGCGAGGTCATTCACGCAGGGATCTATTACCCCAACGGATCACTGAAAGCACGGCTGTGCGTGGAGGGGAACCGTCTCCTGTATGAGATCTGCGGCCGCCACGACATTCCCCACAAGCGGATCACGAAGATCATCACCGCGACGCGCGCGTCGGAAGAGGGGGAGCTCCACCGGCTCCGGGCCCTCGGATCGGCCAACGGCGTCTCGCTCCGCATGATGACCGCCGCAGAGGTCACCGCCCTCGAGCCGCAAATAGTCACCGTCGGCGGCCTCTTCTCGCCTGACACGGGTATCATCAGCGCGCACGGGCTCATGGACTATTTTCACAGGGAGGCGAAAGACCAGGGAGCCGAGGTGCAGACGCACTGCGAGGTTGTGGCCGTGGAACGGCGCTCCAACGACTATCTGATCACCGTGAGCGAGGCCGGAGGACGCTCCACGATCACATCGGAGCGGGTGATAAACGCAGCCGGGCTGGAATCGGACACGATCGCCTCGCTTGCCGGCATCGATGTGGAGAGCGCCGGGTACCGGCTCCACTACAGCCGGGGATGCTACTTCGCCCTCCCGGCGTCGCTGAGCGGATGCGTGAGCCGGCTCGTGTATCCCGTCCCGACCAATGAAACGCTCGGCGTTCATGCCGTCCTGGACCTCGGGGGACGCCTGAAGTTCGGACCGGACATCGAATACCAGGAGAACCGCGTGCAGGACTACCGGGTCGACGAAATGAAACGGGGCGCATTCGGCGCTTCCGTCCGCCGCATACTCCCGCATGTCCGGGACGAAGACCTCACTCCCGACATGAGCGGTATCCGCCCGAAGCTGCAGGGTCCGGGGGAGCCGGCGAGAGACTTCGTGATACGGGAGGAGAGCGACCGGGGGCTCCCGGGGTTCATCAACCTGGTGGGGATTGATTCTCCCGGGCTGACCGCCTCCCCGGCGATCGCGAAGTATGTGGGGGAGATGCTGTAGACTCAGCGCCGGCACGACCCGCTCACCTCCGCTCGTGGTATGCCGTCATGGAGGCCTCCGCAATGCTCTTCCCCTCGATCGCCCTCAGGAACGCCGAAAGGACCGTGTCTTTCCCGAGAGTGAGTGAGGGGGTGTCCAGCGCATACAGCGTCGCAACGTACGGGTGCGACCCCGAGCCCTTCGGCGGTGCGGGCCCCCCGTAGCCCATCTCGTTGTACGAGTTGAGAAGTTCCCGTGCCGACGCAGGGAGCCTCCCCGTCCCCGATGCCCCCTCCCCCAGCGAACGCTCCTGAAACGGAATGTCGATGATGAACCAGTGGACCCAGTTGTTCGCCACGGGATGTGGGTCCACGATCGAGAGTGCAAACGATCGCGTGAGGGGGGGCGGATCCTCCCATCTGAACGCCGGGGAGATGTTTTCCCCCCCGGCGACCGAGCGATGCGCGTATCTCACCGGGATCTCCCCCCCGTTCCTGTAGGACCCGCAGGTCAGTGTCAACATGCGCCTCCCTATGTTATGTGGAGAATGCGGCTTTGAGCGCCTCGCGGTTCGCCTCGATAGTTCTGTCGATATCATCGTCCGTGTGCGCGAGCGACACGAAGCCGGCTTCGTATTGTGAAGGAGCCAGATAGATCCCCCGGCGGAGCATCTCCCGGAAGTACACGCCGAAGCGCTTTGTGTCAGCGCCAAGCGCTCCCGCGTAGTCCGTGACGGGACCGGCACTGAAAAAGAGCGTGGACATGGAGCCCACGCGGTTCTGCGTCAGCGGCAGAGCGAGCGAGCCGATCGTGTGTGCGATCCCTTCCGCAAGGCGGCGCGATTTCCGTTCCAGCATATCGTAGAGACCGGGATCCCCGGCAAGGATATCCAGTGTCTCGAGACCGGCGGTCATCGCGAGCGGATTCCCGGAGAGCGTCCCCGCCTGGTAGACCGGGCCGCCCGGAGCGACCATCGTCATGATCTCACGTTTCCCGCCGTATGCCCCGACAGGCAATCCCCCTCCGATGATCTTTCCGAGCGTCGTCAGGTCGGGCCTCACGCCGTAGAGCTGCTGCGCCCCCCCGCCCGCGAGCCGGAATCCCGTCATCACCTCATCGAAAATGAGGACCGTGCCTTGCTCCGTGCAGAGACGGCGCAGCCCTTCCAGGAAACCGGGTTCAGGCGGAACGCACCCCATGTTCCCGGCGACGGGCTCGACAATGAGCGCCGCCACCTCACGGGGGTGGCTCCCGAGAAGCGCCGCCACGGATCCCAGGTCGTTGAACCGGGCCGTAAGCGTCTGTGCGGCGACGGCGGCGGGAACCCCCGGGCTGTCGGGGACACTCAGCGTCATTGCGCCGGATCCTGCCTTGATGAGGAAGGCATCAGCGTGACCGTGATAGCACCCCTCGAACTTGATGATTTTCTCACGCCCCGTGTAGGCACGTGAGAGACGGACCGCGCTCATTGTCGCTTCGGTGCCGGAATTCACCATGCGGACCATCTCAACAGAAGGGACGAGCCGTGTTATCAGTTCGGCCATTCTCACTTCGAGCCCGGTGGGTGCCCCGAAACTCGTCCCCGAAGCAGCGGCACGGATCACTGCGCCGGTCACGCGCGGATGCGCGTGGCCGAGTATCATCGGTCCCCATGAACCCACGTAGTCGATGTACTCGTTGCCGTCCTCATCCCAGATGCGGGCCCCTGCCGCCTTCATGATGAAACGGGGGGAGCACCCGACGGACCGGAATGCGCGGACGGGTGAGTTGACGCCGCCGGGAATGACCTGCAGCGCCCGCGCGAACAGTGCATCGGACTTCCGGGTCTTCAGATCGCCCTTCACCGCTTCCCCCCCGCCCTGAGGAGGCCCGCCGCGGCCTTTGCGAAGTAGGTCAGTATCAGGTCGGCCCCCGCCCGCTTGATCCCGGTGAGCATCTCCATCATCACGCGCTCTTCATCTATCCATCCCATGCGCGAGGCCGCCTTGACCATCGCGTATTCGCCGCTGACATTGTATGCCGCGGTCGGCATGCCGAATTGCTGCTTCACCCTGTAGAGCACGTCGAGATACGGCATGGCGGGTTTCACCATGACGATGTCCGCGCCTTCGGCGATGTCCTGGGCCACCTCCCTGATCGCTTCGTCGGAATTGGCCGGATCCATCTGGTGGGAGCGCCTGTCGCCGAACTTCGGCGTGCTCTCCGCCGCCTCCCTGAACGGGCCGTAGAACCCCGACGCGTACTTCGCCGCGTAGGACATGATGGGGATGTTCCGGAAATCGTGCTCGTCGAGCGCGCGCCGGATCGCGCCGACCCTGCCGTCGAACATGTCCGAAGGGGCCACCATGTCGGCCCCCGCCTCCGCGTGCGAGAGCGCCTCGCGTGCGAGGAGTTCGACGGATTCGTCGTTCACGATCTCGTTCCCCCGGACGATCCCGCAGTGCCCGTGGGAGGTGTATTCGCACAGGCAGACATCCGTGATAAGGAAGAGCCCGGGGACCTCCTTCTTGACGGCCCGCAGCGCCTCCTGGACCACGCCGTGATCATCGTAGGCGCCGGAGCCCACCTCGTCTTTCTCCTCCGGGATGCCGAAGAATATGACTGCGGGGATCCCGAGCGCATGGACATCGTCGCATTCGCGGACGATATGGTCCACGGACATCTGGTAGACCCCGGGCATGGAGGAAACCTCCTTCCGCACGTTCGATCCCGGGACGACGAAGAGCGGGTAGATGAAATCGTCCGGGCTCAGATGGGTTTCACGGACCATGGCCCGCAGTGTCTCCGTCATGCGGAGCCGGCGTAGCCGTGAGGCGGGGAACGATGCGACGTTTGGTTCGACGGAATTCATGCATGCACCTTCTCTTTTTGTTATTGGTTTCGCATTTCGCCGGCGATCCGGCGGGCGAGACCTTCCCCGCTCGTAAGACAGTCTCCCACCGCGATCCCCCCGCGGTAGTTCCCGCAAAGGTACAGCCCCGGGACATTCCGTTCGAGGGTCCGGATCTCTTCCACGAGCTCAAGATGGCCGAGGCCGTACTGCGGGATGGCTTTCTCCCAGCGTATGATCTTTGCATACACCGGATCTCCCTGTACCCCCATGAGGGAACGGAGCTCCGAGACTACCGTCCCGGCCAGTTCCCCGTCGTCCAGTCCGGCAAGCAATGGCTGCCTCGACCCCCCGACGAACGTCGTCAGAGCGACATGCCCCGCCGGGGCCCTCCCCGGGAAGAGAGCGGAAGACCAGATCGTCCCGAGAATCTTCCGCTTCTCCTTCGCCGGGATCAGGAACCCGAAACCGTCGAGCGGACGTCCCATCGCAGATGCGGGGAACCCGAGGAAAACCTCCGCGACGGGAGGATAGAATATGCGGCCGAGCGCGGCCGCGAGAGATCCCGAAAAGGGGCGGACGAAACTCTCCGCAATGTACGCCGGCACCGCCAGCACCGCCGCCGGAGCCTCGAGAGACCCCGGCTCTCCGTGCCGGCGGTAGTGAACGACGAACTCAGGTCTCCCTCCGGGGGAGGTCTTCCGTTCCACGGACGCCGCCGTGCACTTCAGACGCAGTTCATCCCCGAGCGATCGCCCGAGGGCATTCGGAAAGGTCTGCATCCCGGCCCTGAAGGAGAACATCCGCGCCCTGTCTTTCGCCTTCTCGGCCCGTTTCCTCCGTTCGCCCGCCCCCCGCACCATCCCGCGGACGAGTCCGCCATACCGCTCTTCGAGCGCGTAGAGTTTCGGAAAGGCCGCCCGTACACTGAGCGCCGCGGGGTCTCCCGCATAGACGCCGGCGACGAACGGGTTGATGGCGTAATCCAGGAACTCCTCCCCCAGACGGCGGCGGACGAACTGCGCGACCGTCTCCTCTTCCGCCCCCCGGCCCACGAATGGTTCTTTCATGAGCCGCAGTTTTCCCCGCACCGACCAGAGCGATGAGGTGAGGAACGCCGCCGGGGACATCGGGAGCGGATGCAGGAGCGCGTCCCTGAGTATGTACCGGCGGTCGGCGGCAGGGTCTGCGTACAGCTGCTCCCCTGCGATGCCGAGCCCGTCGAACATCTCCCCGAACAGGGGGGTCGTTTCCAGCGCGCTGTTGGGGCCCGTCTCCACCAGCCACCCCCCGTCAATGACCGTCTGCATCGTCCCTCCCGGCGCATCTCCGGTATCCAGGACCGTGACTCCCAGTCCTGCGCGGCGGAGAAAATACGCAACCGTAAGCCCGGAGACGCCCGCTCCGACGATCACGACGTCCCTCCGTCCGGTCACGGCGTCACTTTCTGCATGATCAGATCCCTCAGTGCCGCGATGTACTCGGGAGCCGTGTGCAGCGCCGGAGACATATCGAAATACCTGATGCCGAGGCGCTTTGCTTCCTGTCGCGCCTCGATGTTGATTTCCCAGAGCGTTTCCGAGTGGTCCGACACGAAGGCGATCGGGACGACGATCAGATGCGACACGCGCTCCCGGGCGAGGCGTTCGATCGTCCCATCCAGAGAAGGCTCCAGCCAGCGCTGCGGCCCCACCTTGCTCTGATAGCAGAGATGATGGGGCAGGCCGAAATGTCCTTCCCGCACCACTGCAGCATAGGTTTTCTCTATCTGTGCCTTGTACGGGTCCCCCCTGCGCACCAGGCTCACGGGGGTCCCGTGAGCGCTGAAGACCAGATGGACGGCCCCCCGTTCGGCGGAAGGGACGCGTCTGAGTGCGATGCCGATGTTCCTCACCAGGGCGGCGACGTAGAGCGGGTGCTCACAGTACTCCGTGACGGTCTGCACGAGGAAATGGCGGAGCCCCCTGCGCCCGAGCGCCCTCTCCCATTCCCGGACGCTCGAACCGGTCGTCGTCTTCGAGTACTGCGGATAGAGCGGGAGGAGGACGACCTTCTCGACGCCGGCGGCGAGGAGCGTATCGATCGCCTCGTCGGTCATCGGGTGCCAGTAGCGCATGGCGATCACAACCCGGGCGTCGATCACGGGGCGCAGTCCCCGTTCCAGGGCCGAGGCCTGCCGTCTGGTCAGATTCAGAATCGGGGACCTGCCTCCGATCCGTGCATAGAACTGCTGCACGCGGGTGGCGCGGCGCCTGGCGATGATCCCCGCAAGCGTGCGCCGGAAGAGAAACGCCAGCGGGAGGTCGATGATATCGGGATCGCAGAAAAGGTTGTAGAGAAACGGTTCGACCGACGAGAGCGAATCAGGGCCTCCGAGCTGCAGGAGTACGACGCCCAGCGGTTTTTCTTTTCCCATACGGCGCCCGTCCTCAGGTGTCGGGGGAATCGAGAATCCTGCGCACGACGGAGGCAAGATCGTCGATCCGGTAGGGTTTCTGAACGAAGGCCTTCACACCCATGGAGAGCATCTGGCGCGCGCGATCGTCCTCGGAATAGCCGGTGGAGAGGATGGCGCGCACGAGCGGGTTCAGCTCCCTGAGCCTCTCAAATGTCTCTCTCCCCCCCATCCCGGGCATCGTCATGTCGAGTATCACCAGATCTATCTCCGCACCCTTCTCTTTGTACAGCCCGACGGCCTGGTTGCCGTCCCCCGCGGAGAGGACCGTGTAGCCGATCTCCTCCAGCACGTCGCGCACGAGCAGCCGGATCGTCTCTTCGTCGTCTACCACAAGAATCGTCTCCTGACCCCCTTCGGGGCGGGGCGCGACCTCCAGGTCCCTCTCGGCGGACTTTTCGACGACGGGGAGGTAGACGGAGAACGTCGTCCCCGCCCCTATCTCGCTCTCGACGTTGATGAATCCGTTATGGTTCTTCACGATTCCGTAGACCGTCGCCAGGCCCAGTCCCGTCCCCTTTCCCTTCTCTTTCGTCGTAAAGAACGGGTCGAAGATTTTCCCGCGTATCGCCTTCTCGATCCCTATCCCGTTGTCGCCGATATCGATGCGGACAAACGGTTCCTGCCTCCCATCCGTCACCGACCGGAGGAATGCATCCGGTGCGTCGAGCCGCGTCGTCGTTATCCTCAGCTCCCCGCCGCCGGGCATCGCATCCCTCGCATTGACACAGAGATTCATCAAAACCTGCTGCATTTGCGAGGCATCCGCCTCGATCACGGGAGATGATGCATCGAGACCGATGTCCATCACGATGTTCGTTTCGATCGTCCCCCGGAGGAGGTCGGCGGTCTCCCGGACGAGCTCGTTGATGTACAGGGGTCCGACGACGTACTTCCCTCCCCGGGCGAATCCGAGGAGCTGCGCGGTCAGCTCCGCCGCCCGCAGGGCGGAACGCTCGATGGTCTCCAGGTGGGGATAGATCTTGTCCTCCTTCGGGACCTGCGCCTTCACGAACGACGTGTACCCCAGGATCCCCCCCAGGATATTGTTGAAATCGTGCGCGATCCCTCCGGCAAGGAGGCCGATGCTCTCCATCTTCTGGGATTGCATGAGCTGTTCTTCGAGGCGGCGCCTCTCGGTCACATCCTCCATCATCGCAACAACGTTGACGAGCCCCCCGTTCCGCTCGAGCACCGGGAACATGTGCAGGTGAACGGTCCGTTCGACGCCGTTCAGAGGCAGCTCGGACCCCGCGCTCTTCGGGTCCACCGTGATCGCGGGAACATCGACGATCTCCCCTCTGTACACCTTGGCGATTCCGTCCGAGAGACCCATTCCCCTGATGATGGCCGAGTGGTGAACATTCATCTTCCCGATGACCTCGTCCTTCCCGGCGGCGCCGAAGAGGCGCAACCAGGCTTCATTGACGTCGATGAGATTCCCGGGCGCGTCGAACACCATGACAGCCAGCGGGGTCTGGTCGAGGATCCTGTTCAGGGTGTCGCGCGATTCGAGTATCTCGTGTTCGAGCCGGATCTTTTCGGTGATATCCCGCGCCACCCCCTGGATCCCGATGACCGCTCCTTCCTTGAAAATCGGTTTCTCGTTGATCTCCAGGAGCAGGGGTCTCCCGTCGGCGTGCAGGACCTCGCATGTGTACGTGGGTGCGGAGACGCCCTCCCTCAGAGCCCGGTCCGCATATTCCCTTACCTTGTCGTTGATCGGGTTCTGCGTCAGGAAGTCCCTGTGCCGGGATTTCCAGTGTTCGGGAGGGAAGCCCGTGATTCTCTCCACGGAGGGGGAGAGATACGTGAAGACGCCGGCACTGTCATGGACAAAGAAGAACATGTCCAGCGTCCCCTCGACGATGATGCGGAGGAGCTCTTCGGACGCGGCAAGCTTCACCTCCGTCCTTTTCTGCTCGCTGATGTCGCACACGATACAGAGTATCAGACCCCTGCCGCCGAGCGTCAGGAGCCGGGCATTGATCTCGGCGGGAACCGCCTTCCCCGTCCTCCTCAGAAACTCGATCGGGCCGTACCGCGAAAAGACAGTCCGGACCCGTTTGAGCGCGGCGCGGTGCTTCTCCGCCATCGCAGGGGTATGGAGGCTGAACACAGTCCTGCCCGTCAGCTGGCCCGGCGTGAATCCCGTCAGGCGCGTCGCCTGGGGGTTCACGTCGACGATCGTCCCGTCCGCGGGATCGAGCAGCATGACGGTGTCCGGGATCCCCAGGCGAAGCGAACGGTATTTCTCGGCCGCCTCCCCGAGGAGACCGCGCTCCTCATGCTGTGCCAGAAGGTCGGCAANNACGACGAGGACTTTTTCCGGAAGGAGGGAAGACAACGGGAACGGCGTGCCGGGCCGGAGGCCTGCGCGGGGGGGGGATGTCCCTGTCACCACCGGGAGAGAGAGCGTTCCTCCCGGCGCGTCCGCCGCCCGGAGGAAAACGAACCCGGATCCGGTCCCCCTTCGTATGGCTCCGGACAGCTGGCCGAGGAGACGGCCGAGCGGGACGCCGTCGCTCCGCAGCGCGCCGACGGCGGCGAGCGTCCGGAGGCGGATTTCCGCGGTGAAGAGATCGTTCCGGCGATCGGCATTCTTCCCGGGCCGGGTGCCTCGCAGCGTCATAGCCATTCCTTCGGATCAATCTTCAGAGGAACCTTCAGCACTCTCCGCACGGCGCGTCTAACGGTGAAACTCAGGGCTCTCCTCGTGCACGGACCGGACCATGGAGATGGCATGCTCCACCGGAACGCCGGGGAGTATGCCGTGTCCCAGGTTGAAAATATGGCCCGGACCCCGGCCGAACTTCCGGAGGATCGACCGGACCTCCTTCCGTATGTTCTCCGGAGATGCATACAGGAATGACGGGTCGAGATTTCCCTGGAGTGCCACACCGTCCCCGATGAGGCTCCGCGCGGAGGCGATATCCACGGTCCAGTCGAGCCCCACGACGTCCGCTCCTATCGCCGCGATATCCCCGAGCGCGTGCGCGGCTCCTTTTGAAAAGACGATCACGGGAGCATCTCCCCTTTGCATCGTTGAGACAATCTCGAACATTGGATCGAGCGAGAATTTCCTGTAGTGTTCGGGGTCGAGTATCCCCCCCCACGTATCGAATATCTGTATCGCCTGCGCACCGGATGCAATCTGGGCCTCGCAATACCTCCGGACCGTTTCCGTCAGGAGATCGATGAGTTGTTCCAGAAGCGCCGGCTCATCGAGCATCATCGTCTTGATGTTCCTGAAATCCTTCGATCCTCCCCCCTCGACCATGTACGAGGCGAGCGTCCAGGGGGAGCCCGAGAACCCGATCAGGGGGACGCGCCCGTTGAGTCCCCGGCGCGCCATCGCGATCGCATCCATGACAAACCGGAGCTGCCGCTCCGGATCGACTGGCTTCAGCTCCCTGAGGTCGCCCGCCGAGCGGATGGGGGAGGAGAACCGGGGACCCTGAGCCTCCACCATGGTGAGGTGCATCCCCATCGCCTCAGGGACGACAAGTATGTCGGAGAAGAGTATCGCCGCGTCGACGCCGACGATCTCGACGGGCTGGATCGTGACCTCCGAGGCGAGCTCGGGGGTCTTACACATCGTAAGGAAATCGTGCCGTGCGCGGACAGCGCGGTATTCGGGAAGGTAGCGGCCGGCCTGACGCATCATCCAGACGGGAGTCCGCTCGACGCTCTGCCGTCTGCAGGCGCGCAGGAAGAGATCATTTGTCATACGCTCTCAACTGTAAGATTCGTCTACACACCGGACCAAACCGCACGCGGTCGATTCGCGGGCGATGATATCCACCCGCAGTCCAAGCCTCCTGACGGCATCCGCCGTCGTGGGACCGATCACCGCGATCCTGGCCCGGCCGGCAACGGCACTCAACTCGTCCGCGCGGAAGAGCGCGCCGAAGTTCACGGCCGCCGAAGGGCTGGCGAACGTCACCACATCGAACTCCCCCGACAGCACGCGCCGGACAAAGCTCTCCCGATCGATCCCCCCGGGTCCCGATGTCACATAGACGGTCACCGTTTCGACGATCGCCCCCCCCTCGCGAAGCGCATCAGGCACCGTTTCGCGCGCGATGTTCCCCCGCGGGAAAAGAACCCGTTTTCCCGCAAGTGATTCACCCAGCGCCAGGGCGAGAGATTCCCCCGTGAACTTCTCAGGCACGAAGACGACAGGGAGGCCGGATTCCTTCAGCGCAGAGGCGGTGGCCTCTCCGACCGCCACTGATCGCGCCCTGGCGAGCCTCGCGGGGGGGACTCCGAGCGTGCGGGTCCTTCCGACGAAACTCTCCACGGCGTTCACGCTGGTGAACACCAGCGCGTCATACGTCCCGAGACGGCCGACCGCCGCGTCACACTCCGTCCACGAGCCTGGAGGCCCCGTGGCGATCATCGGCACCACGACGGCGTTTCCGCCCAGGCGTTCGATCTCCCGGACCATCTCTCCCGCCTGTTCCCTCTGGCGCGTGACGAGGATCCGCCGGTTGCGCATCGTCATGGCGGGGGGCCGCCGGCGCGGATCTCACGCAGGATCCGGTCCGCCCCCCCCTCAAGGAGCGTCTCCGCCAGCGCCCTGCCGATCTCTCCGGCGCCGGAGGGGAGGCCGTGCGTTCTGCCGCGAACCACCCTTCTGCCGTCGAGCGAGGCCACCAGGGCGTCGATGTGCAGCAACCCATCGGCCTTCTCGATCCGCGCGTAGGCGCCGATCGGGACCTGGCACCCCCCCTCCAGTGTGCGGAGCAATGCACGCTCGGCTTCAACGGCGACCGCGGTGGGAGGATCATCCAGACCCGCAAGCAGGGAGGCGGTCCGGGTGTCCCCGGTCCGGATTTCCACGCCGATGGCCCCCTGTCCCACCGCCGGCAGCATGACGTCGAAGGGGATGATCTCGCCGATGCTCTCTTCCCACCCCAGCCTCAGGACGCCTGCGCACGCCAGTATCATGCCCGCCCAGTCCGAATCCCTGAGCCTCTGCATGCGTGTGTTCAGGTTGCCGCGTATGTCGACGATCCGGATATCGGGACGCTTCGCGAGGATCTGGCTCCTCCTCCGGAGACTTCCCGTCGCGATGGTCGCCCCCGGTTTCTGATCGAGAAGAGTCCGGACGGTGTTGACGGGGTGCGGGATGAAGACATCGCGGACGTCCTCGCGCGGGCACACGGCGCCGAGGGAGAGCCCAAAGGGGAGTTCCGTCGGGAGGTCCTTCAGACTGTGAACGGCGCAATCGATCCGGTCCCCCAGGAGGGCTTCCTCGATCTCCCGCGTGAAGAGCCCCCTGTCCCCCATACGGGAGAGAGGCGAGTCGAGTACCCTGTCCCCCTTCGTCCTGATGACCTCGACCGAAACATCGCAGGCCGGGACAATCTTCCTGATTGCCGATTCCACCCAGCGCGCCTGCCAGAGTGCGAGATCGCTCCCACGGCTGCCGATCCTCAACGCGTTATTCTTCACGGCCGGCCTCTCCGTTCCCCGGGATCCCGAAGAGCTCGCGGAGGGCTTTCACGCGGTTCACGGCCTCCTCGCTGTGGGTCCCCGATTCCGTCCCCTGCTTCAGCACGGTTGTCGGCCCGTGAAGGATCTTGTTCAGGATCCTCCGTGTGACGAGATCGAGCAGCTCCCGGTCCTCGGGCTTGAACCGGTTGACGTTCCTCATGACCTCCTGCGCGCGGATCGCCTCCAGGGACTCGCGGAACTCCTGGATCGTCGGGCCGACTTCGAGAGAGTTCTGCCAGTGGAAGAAGGAGATCAGCTCCTCCCTGATGATCCTCGTGACTCTCGGGATCTCCGCCCTGCGCCTGTCAAGGTTCCTGTCCACGATCGTGCTGAGCGTATCGATATCGTACAGGAAGACGTTCTCTATTTTCCCCGCCGCCGGGTTGACATTCCTCGGCAGGCCGATATCGATGATGAAGAGCGGGCTGTTGGACCGCTGCCGCATGACCCTGTGGACCTCGTCGGGCTGGACGATGTAGGACGGGCTGGTGACGGACGTGACGACGATGTCCACGGAACGGAGCGCATCGGCGATCTCCTCGTAGTCGATCACCGTCCCCCCCATCGCCGCCACGAGCGTCTCTGCCCTTTCACGGGTCCGGTTCGCGATCTTCACCTGGCCGATCCCCTTCCCCACGAGGTGACGGAGCGTCAGCTCGCCGGTCTCGCCGGCCCCGATGAGAAGGACGGACTTCTTCGACAGGTCGGCGTAGATCTTGCTCGCCAGTTCCACGGCGGCGTAGCTG
>PMDK01000143.1:5844-7482 GCA_003154425.1 Ignavibacteriota bacterium | reverse complement strand
AACGACGGCCGTCACGGAGAGAGGTGTGCGAGCTGTGACGGCGTGAGGAGCCATTCGAGCGAGGCGGACCTGGCATAGGCGAGCCGCGGCACGTCGAGCTTGCAGAGCCCCCCCTTCTTCATCGTCACGGAGAGTCCGGAGTTTCCGGCGAGGAGGTAGGAAATCAATCTGCTCAACTGCGGTTCGTGTCCCACCAGCAGCACGTCCTCCATGGCCCTGGCTCTGGCGGCAACTTCCTCGACGAGAGCCGCCGGATCCCCTCCCACTTTGAGCCGGGCCGTAAACTCCGGCACGGACCCGAACTCCCGGGCAACGATCTCCGCCGTCTCGCGTGCGCGCACGTACGGGCTCGAGAGAATCAGATCGAACGACATATCGAGCGCCTTCATCCCCCGCGCGATATTCCGCATCTTCTTGATTCCCTCCGGTGAGAGCGGCCTCTCAGCGTCCGACCCCCCCTCGAACGATCCGGATTCGACTGCTATCCCGTGCCGGAGGAGGAAGAGGTTCATGATCTGTTCCCTGACGGAGGGAGGGACGCCGATCGCTTGGCGGTCGCGCCGTACGGCCAGAATTGCGTCACGGCCTCCGCCCCTTCCATGAACGAATCCACGAGCGCAAGCCGTCGCTGCGCGAGATGGCGCTGCAGGTTNNATGAGCACCTCGATGTCCTGTATCTCCCCCATCCTGTCCTGGAATGCGTTCATCGCCCTGAGATGACTCTTCCCCACACCGGGAAAAACGGGGAGGATGGCTTCCATGACATAACGGTACTCCTTGAATGCCACGCGGAGGCGGTGGATCGTTTTCGTGTTCCCCGCGGTGAGCTTCCTTCCCCTGGCCGCCACGCGGAGGTACTTCTTCGCCGCGACCCCCGCCAGGACGGCCGCGGCGGCCGACGTCCGTGCGGGTGTGTCTTCCAGCGAAGCGAGCGCAAGTGCGACGGCGGAAACCTCCCGTTCGAATGCGGCGGCGTCGAGACGGACTATGACGCGTCCCGCATTCCTGACGAGTTCCTTCTCAAGAAGCCTGGCCTCGCCCAGAAGGGGACGGACGACCGTGAAGCGGCGGGTGAGTCCTCCGAGCATCACGATGCGGACATGGCAATCACGCAGGGGGGAAAAGGATTTCAGGTACCTGCGCAGCATCCGCCGGCTCCGGGGGCTGACCTCTCCCGGCAGAGCGGCGTCGGCAAGGTCCAGCACGGCAAGCAGCCGGCGCGTCGCAACCCGCAGGTCATGTATCCCCGGTTCCGTGCAGCGGCGACGGTTCCTCTCAAGCTCGGCGGCAAGCCGGTGCCAGCGCCCCTCCACCGCCCGCATGAGAAATCCGGCGATGTCGGCACCGGCCAACGCTGACGGGGTGTCGTTCCTAGTCTTCAACGGACACTTTCACGCTGTAGGTTTCTTCGAACATCTGCGCCTTCTTCAGCAGCGCCCATTTCTCCAGCAGAAGATCCCCCTCCCCCTTGAGGCTGATGATGAACTTCGGCTTCCGGAACTCGACGCTGAACTCGCTCACCTTCGCGGCATGCTGGTTGTCCATCGCGTCGGCCACGCGGAGCAGCGCAGCAAGTTTTGAGACCACCACCCGGTCCTTCGACGGGAGCACCCCGAATGCGTCATGCTGTATCTTGGG
>PMDK01000143.1:0-5819 GCA_003154425.1 Ignavibacteriota bacterium | reverse complement strand
CGGTATTCGAGCGTGAGGTTGTGCAGCGTGCGCGTCTCGTCGAACAGCCGGACGGCGAACCGGGCGACGGTCGTCCCGTGCTGCTCGTCAAACATGTACTTCCTTCCGAGTTGGAGTGCGCTTGCCATGACCTGGTCGCGCAGGGGGTGGCGTTTCTCACCGTAGAGCTCCTGCGCCATGTCGATCAGGAGGCCGTCCTTCAATCCGACCTTCGGGATGATCAGCTCATCGATGCCGGCCAGCTTGAGTATCTTGTGGAGCACGATCGAGGCGGGGACGATCACGTCGGCCCGGTCCGGGCGGAGGCGGAGCTGCGAGACGCGCTCCTCGAACGACATGCCGAGGAGCTNNGTCCCCACGCACACGTCGATCTTCTGGCCTCCGATCTCCTTCTTCAGCCGGCGCTGTGTCGCATCGACATATTCGCGGACGAGCTGGTTGAAGTGCTTCTCGCCGTGCTTCTTCTCCTCGAGCACCTGGAGGAGCCGCACGGCCCCCATGCGGAAGCTCTCGGTGGAGAGTATGTTCCCGTCCGCCACAAGCGTGATCTCGGTGCTGCCGCCGCCGATATCGATGAGCATGGCGAGCTTGTTCCGGAGATTCACCTTCTCCTCCACCGCGAGATGGATGAGCCGGGCCTCCTCCTCCGCGCCGATCACCGCGATCTCGATGCCGCTCGCCTGCGTGATACGGTCGATGAACAGGTCCCTGTTCGTCGCCTCGCGCGTGGCGCTCGTCGCCACGGCCTTCGTCCATTTCACCCCGCGCGCGTCGACGGCGGAGCGGAATCTCCTGAACGCATCCATGGCGCTTTCGATCGTCTGCTCCGCGATGGCGCCGGTCGTGAACACATCCTGGCCGAGGCGCACGGGCTCACGGAGGTTCTCGACGATGGAGAGCTTCTTCTCCCCGTCGACGGTCGCTATGGCGAGCCTCATAGCGTTCGAACCGACGTCTATTGCAGCAAATGTGGGCATTCTCAGGGCCTCTGTCCGCAGATAATTCTCATCGACAATATACGCTTCCACGGGAAGAATAGCATGGCGCCGGCGGTTCTTAAGAGTCTGCGCAGCAGGGCGGGATAACAGGATTTGACATCGAATTCGCCGGCAAACGGAAATTCTCCTTCACTTCATGAGGACCATCCTCTTTGCCGCCGCATGGCTGCCGGAGGTAAGACTGCACACATACACGCCGCTTGCGAGGCGTGATGCATCAAACATCACGCTGTATCGTCCGATGCGCTGGAAGTGATTCACGAGTGTCCTGACCTCTCTGCCAAGCAGATCGTACACCTTCAGCGTCACCTGCCCATCCGCCGGCACCTGGTAGGTAATCACCGTGGCAGGGTTGAACGGGTTGGGGTAGTTCTGACAGAGTGCAAAGTCAACAGGCCGGCCAGCCGGTGCGGATACGCTGGTGATCATCGAGGCCTGCAGAACGATGTGGTAGACCGATGCCGAGTCGAGCAGATACGAAAAAGAGCTGTCGGATAGGTCCGAAACGTCCTTCCCGCTGTTGATCCGGGAGCTGCTCCCGTTGAGTTCCCAAACCTTGCCGCTCAGAAGCGCGACGTGAGAGAGGGAAGGGGAGCCCGACGTTATAGCGAAGTGGCCCGTCACGGCCTGACCCGGATTCTTGTTTATCACGATGAGGTGAAGTTCGTGGCCTCCGCGTTTCAACGAGCCGTAGATTGAGGTGTTGACACTGTCGCCCGTTTGCGACGGGAGAGACAGGTCCGCGAATGTCGAATTGTTCCCGTCGTAGTTCCTGTACATTTTGTACGCGGCGGAAATATACGGCGTCTGACTTCCCCCTTCCCAGTACGATGCAAAGTAGATCCCGTACTTCCCAAAAATCCCCAGCACGTCGTCGATTGCCAGAGCGCCCGAGATGTCGGTCTCCCCTCCATATTCGAATTCCGTGAACCCGAGCTTCGTCCCGGGATAGTATTTCTTTATCGACTGAGCAAGCTTCGGTATAAGGGGCAGATACGAAGAAAAATACTGGGCAATCCAGCTGGTTTCCCTGTAGTGTGAATCCCACAGCGTGCGCGGAGCCTGAACCCGCGCCTGTCTGTCCGCAGCAGACGTGGCATTTGCACCCGTTATTCTGTTGCCGTCGTTCCCCTGGGCTTCCGGGTACCAGTGAAGGTCAAGGACGTCGAGCAGCCTCCTGCCGGAGGTGTCGCTCGCCAATTTCATCTGGTCGAGATAATAGTCGAGGAACCACCCGTACGATTTGCCGGAAGCGACACTGTTCCAATCGGGGGCGCTCTGGAAATCGTAATAACCTGCAAACCCGTACTCGACCGGTCCGAACACCTCTGCGGACGGGTCGATCGTTTTTATCGAACGCGAGAGTGAGACCGACTTCTGAATCAACTCCCGGCAGCCCGGTTGCAGCGGATGGATCCTCGGATGGGTGGACTGCCAGAGTGCCGGCTCGTTGTCCAGCGCATAGCCCCTGATGCCGGTTCCGGACGATGCCGTGCCATAGGTGTGAACAAGGAAGTTCACAAGTTCATCCATGGAAACGCTGTCATCGCCTGAGCCGGGTGTCAGCGAGAGCGGGGCGCCTTTCGCGGGCTTCACATAGGCCCACCGTGATGAGGGGGCGGTCTGCGAAGAGTCCACAACACCGTTCTTGTCCCTGGCAACGAATCCCGCCATCTGAAGTGTGACGAGGGGATACGCATTGAACGCTTGCGCCTGCCTGTAGAATGCTTCAACGACGATTCCGGGAACATTGGAACTGTCCCCGGGGACGCCGAACACCGAGGGGAGGTAGTTATCGCTCGAATGAAAGTAATCGCTCCCTGCGTTCGACGCATTGTTCTCCCAGTTGTATCCCGTGAAACGGTTGCCGCCCAGCCTCATCGAACCCCAGTTTTCTCCCCCCGACATGAGCTGATTGGTTCCGTAAATGAGTGGGCTGATCGCTGCGGGAGAATCGTCGACTGTGACCGAGAAGTTGACCGCCTGAGAAAGGGCAACGGCGGGGAGGAGCAGCAGGTAACTCAACATGGAATTCTTCATTTCGGTCTTCAGAGCTCAGGAATGGGTTGTGCGCTATTCCAATGTATGTGACAATCGGTCCAAAAACCACTATGGTCCTGTAAACAACCCGCTTCCTGTTCCGCAAGATTCACGCGTATGAATATGTCAAGTTGTACTTGAAATTATCATATGGAAGATGTACCTTGTCGACATGGTTGACAGAGAACTCAAAGATGAACTTGCGGCCGCAGCCTCCGAATACCCGGTCGTCACCGTTCTCGGTCCACGACAATCGGGAAAAACGACCTTGACCCGGATGTCCTTCGCCCGCCGGGAGTACCGATCCCTGGAAGACCCCGATGTGAGATCGGCTGCCCAAGCCGATCCGCGGGATTTCCTGAAGAACCTCCCGGATGGTGCCATCCTCGATGAGATCCAGCGGACGCCCGAACTTCTCTCATTTATTCAGGGAAGGGTCGACAATCGCAAAAAGGCGGGGGAATTCATCCTGGCGGGAAGCCATCAACCTGCGCTCCACGCTGCAATCAGCCAGTCCCTTGCGGGACGAACCGCTGTACTCACGCTGCTTCCTTTCTCGCTGCCTGAACTGCGCCACTACAAGAAGGTCTGGGATCCGTTCGATCTCGCCGTTCGCGGCTGTTTTCCCCGGCTCCACGAAGAAGGACTCTCCCATCGCCGGTTCTTCAATGGGTACCTGCAGACCTACCTCGAGCGCGACGTCCGCATGTTGACGAACCTTAAAGATCTAAGGGTCTTTCAACGGTTTCTCACTCTTCTGGCCGGGCGTGTGGGACAGGTGATAAACTACACTTCCCTCGGCAACGACGCAGGTGTATCGTCCACAACGATCAAGAGTTGGGTGAGCATCCTGACAGCGTCTTTTGTCATCTTTGAACTTCCGCCATACTTCGAAAACATTTCCAAGAGGGTGATCAAGTCTCCGAAGTTGTACTTCACCGATCCGGGGCTTGTGGCGCATTTGGTCGGCATCGAGACCGCGGAACAGGCTGCACGCGATCCGTTGCGCGGTGCGCTCTACGAGAACCTGGTGATTCTTGAAGTGCTAAAGGGGAGACTGAACGCCGGATTATCGCCGTCGCTTTTCTACTATCGGGACACGAACGGGAATGAAGTGGATTTGATTATCAAAGCGGGGAGGAATCTTGTGCCCGTAGAGATCAAGTCGGCAGCGACCTTCACGGAGGAGTTTCTGAAAGGCCTGGTGCGATTCCGCGAATCCGCCGGAGCCCGGGTTTCCGCAGGGTATCTCATGTACAACGGACAGGAGCGATTCACGGTGCATGGGGTGGGAGTATTCAATCCCTTTCTCCATAAAGATCCGCACATGGCGTCTGGGCTCCCCGGGTAGGAACCCGGGCACAACACTACAGCCTTTCGCGAGCGGCGGCTCTCAAGCAACACTCACAGTGCATCGCCGCTGCAGGTATGCTCGGAAGAGCAGCAGGCCGGGGTTTTCTGCCGCAACTCAAGCAAGTGAATCCAAACACTCAGGGGAGGACATGCCATGCCGGAGAGGCGCAAGCTGTCGGAACGGAAGATCAGGACCGCGTTGAAGAAGCTGAAAGGCTGGTCGCTCCGCGGAGGGAAGCTCCACAAGGAATTCACATTCGGGGACTTTGTCGACGCGTTCGGATTCATGACAAGCGCGGCACTCATCGCCCAGCGGCTGAACCACCATCCCGAATGGTCAAACGTCTACAACAAGGTTGTAATCGACCTCTCGACACACAGCGAGGGGGGGATCACCGGATACGATATCGAGTTCGCAAAGCAGGTGGAACAGATCGGCGCAAGACGGCGGAGGTGAGGTGTATACCAGTCCGAAGGGACTCGCAGTGCAGGTTACGTTGTCGAGTCGCTTACCATGAAGCCGTTTCCCGCTTCACATCGACTCCTCGCTACGTGGCTTCCAGAGTCTCGCCACGGCCGGGACTTGGAAGCGAAGCGCCCTCGCCTCCGCACCCGGCCAGAACAGGATCAGTTTTGCTTGGCGCTCATTTCATGAGAATGAATTTCTTCGAGGATACGAAGTTTTCAGTCTGTAATCTGTAGAAGTATACTCCACTTGCAAGATTCGAACCGTCAAAGCTGACTTCGTGAACTCCCGGGTCCTTCCTCTCATTGACCAACACTGAGACCTCGCGTCCCAGAATGTCATACACCTGTAGACTAACAAGCGACGCTCTCGGCAACTCGTACTTGATGGTCGTACCCGGGTTGAAGGGGTTGGGGTAGTTCTGAAGGAGCATAAAATCCTGCGGAACCTCTTGCCGTCTTTCGGTGATAGCGGTCACGAGTGTTGTCGCATGCCCGATATACATGAGGTAAGTGTTATATGGGGGACGAATGCCCGTGTACCACATGTCAAGTGTGTCTCCTCGTAGCAACACCGACCCCGGCATGACAAGCCCCCCATCCCATCCTCCGGACGAAGGGAGAAACGCTGGATTACCAGTGTATGTTGTCCAGGTTATTCCCGTGTCCTTTGATGTGGCAACTCCAATACATTCCACCATCTGATTCCCGCTGCCTCGGGATCCCGCATACCACATGTAATATGTGTTTTTGATGCGAAGAACTTGCGGGGACCATATCCCGGCGCTATCCCATTGACTCGGTGGGCCGTGCTTCAAAACGGGGTTGTGTACCGTGTCCCGCTGCCAGGTAATCCCGTCAGAGGAGGTTGCATATCCTATGGTGGAATTTCCACCGCTCGTGTCATAACCTGCATACCACATTCGGTATCCTCCCGGGAATGGTATGACGGCGCAGGTGTAT
>PMDK01000225.1:12580-12805 GCA_003154425.1 Ignavibacteriota bacterium | reverse complement strand
AAGAACGCCAGCCCCGGGGTCATCAGCATCACGAGGCTTGTCGCGACAAGCATGAAAGCTGTACTTCCGGTGTCGAATGTCATGGAAGATTTCCTTTCGCCGATGTCAGTGAATGCGCCTTCAAATTACGGAATTGCAGGATGGATCAACGGGAGGGGAAACCTGATTCTTGCGTAGGGAATCCCTTACGTGACAGAAGCGGGGAGGTTACTCGATGAGCTTGTT
>PMDK01000225.1:0-12561 GCA_003154425.1 Ignavibacteriota bacterium | reverse complement strand
AATTCCCGCTCCGAGAGCATCTGGTGCGGTGGGACCTTGGCGTCTTGTTGCAGCGAAGATGCGAGCTTTTCGGCCAGATGCGCGCTGACGTAGATTCCGCCCGACGCCACCTTCCGGATCGCGGCNNCCGGGCATCGTCACATCCAGAAGCACCACGTCGCAGTCTTTGTCCTTGATCCCCGTCAGTGCATCAATGCCGTTCCCGGCCTCGCCGACGACTCGCAGGTCGCCCTGTTTTGCGAGGATCTCACACACGCCCGTCCGGAAAAGACTGTGGTCGTCGGCAATGAAGATGCGGATCATGAGCGGGCTCCTTCGGATTGCGCCTCGAGTGAAACCGTGACGACCGTCCCGGCGCGAGGCGTTCCCTTGATTGTGAGACTCCCCCCGAAGTATTTTGCCCGTTCGCGCATGCCGATCAAGCCGAACGAACGCGGGTCCTGTATCTCTTCTTCAGATATGCCGCGGCCGTTGTCCCGAACCTCGAGCGTAATGATTTCTCCCTTTCTGCCCAGAACCGCGTCGATCGAGGTTGCGCCCGAGTGCCGGCCAATGTTCGTGAGTGTCTCCTGGAATATGCGGAAAATCGCCGTCGAACGCTCCGGGTCGAGCACTATCTCACCCGGGACGATCGATATCCGGCAGGCGATGCCGGTCCTGCGCTGAAACTCCTCCGACATCCATTCCATGGCTGCCGTCAGCCCGAGGTCGTCAAGCAACCGGGGTCGAAGCTCGGTGATAATGCGTTTGACGGATTTGATCGTCGTATCACAGATGTCGACCATCGAGGCAATCCGCTTCTTTGCCTCCCGGGCGCCGGGTCCGATTTCATCTTTGAGGAGACTTAGATCCAGCTTGAGCGTCGTGAGGGCCTGCCCCAGCTCGTCATGGATCTCCCGCGCGACCCCTCTGCGCTCGTCCTCTCGAACGGACTGGAGATGGGTGGACAGGTTTCGGAGTCGCTCGCGGGACGTTTTGAGCCGGTCTTCCGCACGTTTCCGTTCGCTGATCTCGCCGCGCATCTGACCGGTTTTCTCCATGATGCCGGCGGCCATGCCGTTAAACGTCTGCGCGAGCGACCCTATCTCGTCCGTCCCGCGAACCCGCGCCCGGTGAGAGAAGTCTCCTTTGCCGAGCGCTTCCGCGTCTTTCGCCAGCGCGAGTATCGGGCCCGAAATCGTCCGGGAGATTACAAAACCGACCACCACGGCCCCGAGCAGAAGGGCAAGTGAGAGGAACGTGAGCCGCTCGCGGAGTTCAAAAACCGGGTGGAATGCCTCACTCGCGTCGATCTCCGACAACATTACCCAGTGGACGTCGGGAATCGCCAGAGGCGTAAACGAACTCAGCACGGAGACTCCGCGGTAGTCGTCGATGATGCGCGTGTCCGTTGCCCCGCTCAGTGACTCACGAGAGGCGTCGGTCTTTACCTCCTGAAGCAGTATGGACGTCGATCGGGATTGAATCTGGTTTATCAGACCAGAATCCGCTCCCGAGTGCCGAAGCATTCCAATGTAGCCGGCCGGATCCTGGATGAAAAACCTCGAATCGTTTCGCATCCTGAAATCGTCACCGACGATATAGGTCTCACCGGTCCGTCCCAGTCCTTCCTGGAGCCAGTGACCGCCTGAGGTCATGACATTGTTGATTTCGTCGATCGACATCTGCGCAATAAGAACGCCAACTCTGGCAGAGCCATCGTAAATCGAGGTGGCAACAAACGCTGCAGGTTTCATTGACGTGGGCTCGTACGGGGCGAAATCAACGAACCGGACAAATTCCGGGAGAGTCGACGCCCGGACATCCCTGTAGGCTGCAGCAATGTTCGAGGAGCGATAAGGTCCCAAGATCAAGCTCGTCCCGAAGTCCTTCCTTCGTGCAACAGAATACACGATCTCCCCTGATGCGGGGTCGACAAGGAATATGTCCTGATAGCCGAACCGCTCCGCGATGTTTCTAAGTTCGGAATGGTATCTGGCGTCTATGCGGCGGAATCGGTCACTCTTCATCGCATTCGCGAGACCCGTTCCCGGGGACACGCCATGAAACGATGCGCTGTACTCCTTCATTGCATCGACGGTCACGCGGTTTTCAGCCAGCGACACGACTTGAATCCGTGTCTGGTGGAAATACGTTTCGATCTGCCGCTTTTTCGTCTCGCGGATGGACGTGAGCCTGTCGAAGGTGAGAGATTCCAGAGAGCTGCGGGCATACTCGAATGACTGCCAGCCGGTGAGACCGACGGAAAGCAGGCCGAACGAAAGGAAGGAGAGCTGCAGCCTTGTCTTGAGTTTCATGGAGCAATTGCCGGGAGGGGATGACACGCAGGCGCGTTGAACATCTTCATGGCGATTCCGTGCAGGTGGCTGAGTTTGCTCCCACAACTTTCATGAGTGCCTCCTTCATACAACTTCCTTCAGGCGACGTGAAAAATATCGCTTAAGCGCGGGTGAATATCAACAACATCGCAATTTCTGGCACCGTGCTTGACTCTCGCAAAAGGCGCCAGCTGACGGCAATGAAAGGGAACTACACTTTTTCTGGCAGGGACATCATGAATTCGTTGACAGACGGAGGTCGTGGGATTCGCGAACTTGTCCGCAGCAGTGATCACCGCCGGTACAATTCAACCCGCGCCTTGAGACATTGCACCCGTTCCAGTGAAAACGATGAGCAATGCCACGCTCTTCCCAGCAACCTGTCCTCGGCGCTTGCATTTTACGAGATACTGCGTATATTCCTCCTCACCCCGAAAAACAGCAGATCGAGTTCCGAACCAGGATTGGTTTCATTCGGACAAGGTTTTTTTACATCGAGCCCTCTTCAGCCGGTCAACAGACGGAAGCAAGAGGCTTCGCCGTTTATGCGCCTCATCGCGCATAGAAACCAGGGATCACATTTTCCAAGGACGTCGGATGTTTGAACTGATACGGGACCGGGCGGTCGTCATATCCCTTCTCCTCGGCCTGGCAACGTCGGCCTCATCCCAGACCATAACATTCACCAAGACACTTGGCGGAGCCCAATACGACGAGGGTGCATCCATCGAGCAAACACCCGACGGTGGATACATAATTTGCGGGACCGTGACCCCCTGCGGGACGTGCGCAACCCGGCTCTATCTCGGCAAGCTGAGCAAGGAAGGAAATGTCGTATGGGAGCAAACGTACCAGGGGACCGTTTTCGCCCGGGGAGGCTATGCGCACCAGGCATCAAACGGGGGCTACATCGTGGTCGGCAACACCTATCCTGAAACTACATCTGGAAACGAACGAATACTCGTCTTCCTGACGGATTCACTCGGAAACATTGTGTGGTCAAAACAGTTCTACGGAGACTACGGGTATTTTGTTCAATCAACATCAGACAACGGCTTCGCTGTTCTGGGGAGCGTGTACGGAGGGCCCGGGATCAATGATCAAACTCTGCTGTACAAGTTGACCATGGCCGGAAATGAAGCATGGAGCCGATCATACCACCTCGCGATCGGCAGCCAGGGGACGTCACTGAGAGAGACCGGTGACCACGGGTTCATTGTCACAGGCTTCACTCAATTCTCCACCCCTTCGCGTTCGTTGGTTATGCTGATCAAGACCAATTCCGCGGGCGATACTCTCTGGACCAGATTTTACGGAAGGGATTCGGCGAACCAGCAGGCGTATGGTTATGACGTACTCCCGCAAACAGACGGGGGGTTCATCGTATCTGGAACCATCCTCAACCCGGACGGGAGTGGAATCGGGAAATATCTCATAAGGGCGGATTCAAGCGGGAACTCCGTTTGGACCAGGACCTTCGGAAACGAGCCGGTGAGCCATGCACTGCGCGTTCAGGAGACGATCGATGGCGGCTATATTCTCGGAGGCTCCATTGTTTCACAGATTGACGTCATCTCCAAGATGTCGTTGGTAAAAACCAATGCGGCGGGAGATACTCTCTGGACGAAGACGTTCGGAGGCGCCCAAAATGATTACGGGGTGGGGGTGGTTCAGACCAAAGATAGCGGATATGCCCTTATCGGTACAACCGAATCCTTCGGAGCGGGATCGGGAGACATCTACGTAGTCAAAACGAACAAGGATGGCGGGCTCGGCAACCCGCTTCCAATTCAACTGAGCGCGTTTTCGGGGGCATCGACCGGCGGGGGATCGGTCAAACTCTCATGGTCGACCGTCAGTGAGACCAACAGCTATGGATTCTTCGTGGAACGCAGAAAGGCCGGCGAACAAGGATTTACCGCTCTTTCCGGATCGTTCATCCACGGACACGGGACCACGGCCATCCCCCAGAACTATTCTTTCGTTGACAGGTCGGTAACGAAGGGCATCTGGTATTACCGCCTCAGACAAGTGGATCTCGACGGCTCGATTCATTTCAACGAAGGTGTTGAAGTGACAGTCCAACAGGCAGATCTGCCCGTGTCCTTCAGTCTTGACCAGAACTTTCCCAACCCTTTCAATCCAAGTACGACCATCCGTTACGCATTGCCGGCAAAGTCATACGTGACGCTCTCTGTCTTCAATACCCTCGGTCAGCAGATGGCAACCCTGGTAAATGATACCCAGGAGGCAGGCTATCATGAAGTGCGTTTTGACGGGGGCAATCTCGCAAGCGGCGTGTACCTCTATCGATTGAAGGCAGGAGATTTTCTTCAAACCCGCAAAATGCTCTTGCTCGAATGAGTTATCGAAGATCTTCACTCTCTTCCTTCATTCTCCTCCTTTCGACAAAGCTATCAGATGGTAGTCGAATGGAATCTCGCCTCGATTTACGGATTCTGAACTGAAGTCCCCCGCTCAAGGATAATTCGGGGCTCTCTCCTTTCTCCGCAGTAATACGCCAGCCGCCCGGGTGTGCATACGAGAATACCTGACCCGGATTCCACACACGCGATTGCTTCATCCAGAGGAAGGATGCGCTGGTCTTTCGAGGTGCCTATCAGATAGGCCTTTGGTCCGGCGCCCCTCACGCGCAACAGCTCCGCAACATCTGACTTTGCGTCGATAGACGTGGACCACTTCGGATCGAACGTGATCTCGTGGTGTAAGGTCTTCAGCGCGTCCCGCCTGCGGTTCGATTTGCCCAGGAGTTGAACAAACCGATCTCGCCGCTCAGGAGGAAAGAAGGCTCGAATTGTGGGCTCTTCAAATTTGACGAATAGTGTGCTCATTCTCAGCTACTTAAGGAGCAAAATTCTCTTCGTCTGGACAAAATCTCCCGCCGATAACCGATATATGAGACCAATCGACGAAAGCAAAATCGTCTTCATGAGTCTACCCCCTGCTAAAAAAGTCGGCCTATCCGTAGACAGAGCCGACTTCTCAAGGAACGCTGCTGAAAGGTATTGCCCGGGACCTCAAGAAGCAAGGACGGCGGTCACACCAGATCATGTTCCCGAGACTTCCCGGGACGAATGACAGGTTTTCCGGCAGAAGCGCGGCTGACGCATCAGACTCCGTCCGGGATCTTGACTTCGGAGCATTGAGCACTATATTGCTGTCGTCTATTCTCACCTCTCCGACGAGGTTTAAATGAACGTAAGTTCCCCTCATGACATGGAACGGAGTCCGGGATGTCTTGCGAAGCTGGACCGGATGAACAAGACCCTGCGCCACGAGGAAGCGGATCGCGTTCCGGTGAGCGATTTTTTCTGGGGGAGTTTTCTCGAGCGCTGGCGGCGTGAACTCGGGCTTGCGAAGGACACGGACATCTACACGTACTACGATCTCGATTGGATCGTCACCATTCCCAATATGGATCCTCATGTCAAGCAGTTTGAGATGCTTGAGGAATCCGGAAACCATGTTGTCCTTCGCACGGGCTTCGAAGCGGTGGTCAGGAAGCAGTTCGCCGACCCGATGCCTGCATTCCTGAGGTTTGAGACCGATACCGTTGAGAAAATGAACCTGTTCCAGTTCGACGACCCGTGGGATCCCCGGCGGTATTTCAATGCCGGGGACAACCAGATTGCCGGGGTCGGTGACGGTTTCGCGAGAAACTCTCCGGCATGGCTGGAGACGGTGAAGTCGCTCCATCCCCGCTTTCCGGTGTATGGCAGCGTCTGCGAGGGACAGGAGATGTTGTGGCGCATCATCGGCTCCGAGAACGTGATGCTCTGGATAGGGCTCTATCCTGACGAGCTTGCCAGATTCATTGAGCGGATCGGTGAGTTTGCCCTTGGCATCACGAAAGCGCAGATCAAAGCGGCCGGCGACAGGCTGGATGGGATGGTCATCTGGGGAGATGTCGCCTACACCAGGGACCTGTTCTTTTCACCCGACTACTGGCGACGGTGCTTCAAACCGGTGGTCAAGGCGATTGTCGATGAGTGTCACTCCCACGGACTTCCTGTCATCTATCATGGATGTGGCAATGTCAGGAGGATTTTTCAGGATTTCATCGACGTCGGGGTGGACGCATACAACCCGCTGGAGGCGAAAGCGGGGATGGACGTCGTCGGATTGCGCCGGCAATACGGACACAAGATCGGTTTCTGCGGCAACCTGGATGTCATCACATGGGCGCATGGCTCGCAGGAGGAGATCAAGACGATGGTACTCAGTAAATTAAACGCCGCCAAAGGCGGCGGCTACATTGTCCAATCGGACCACTCTGTGCCCAGCAATGTCTCCGGAGAGAACTACGATTACGTCATACGGCTCTTGCGTGAATATGGTCAGTATCCCCTGCGGTTAGGCCAGTATGATATTCCGGACCTGCGGTGAGGCGAAAACGGGAGAGAATGCGGGCCGGGGGCTCATATGCCGTGTTCATTGAGACACCGATGCCTCCGGGTATTCGCCTGAGGGGTGTGGCAGATTACTTGAGTTTGCGGATATTCAATACGCGACTGCTTTCAGCGTCGAAGCAACAGCCATGATGGGCCTCCAGGGGAGGGGCCTCGATATCGTGAATAGCATACCTGGTGCTGAGCGGGAAATCCTGAGGGGGAGAGTTCCGCGGATACAGGTACTGCACAACCAGGGGGGGGTTCTCCGGGACTTCAAACGTCAAGAGGTCTCCCAGCCGCTTGAGTTCACTCTCTTCGGATGGTTCTGAGAACCAGGGTTGAATTGCGACGAGGTGTCCGATCATAAGAGTCTCAAGCTATCGAGATTGGTTCGGGATTTATTCTGCTCAGGGCTGCTCCGGGTGTCTCACATGATAGCAAATGTGAGGAGACGACTAGGTGATGGAGCGCAATTCGCAGAAAATGCCTCAGATGTCACAACAATTCTCATATCGGCCTTCCGATCGGAGGGAATGAAAGGGTGGCCCCTTTCCCCTACTTCAAGACGCGAAGTTCAATTCTCCTGTTTGCTGCCTTTCCCTGCACGGTGACGTTGTCGGCGATCGGCTCATCGGCGCCTTTCCCGGCCACCATCAGCCGCTTCGCGGCGACCCCCCTCTTCACGAGCCACGTATACACAGCCTGCGCCCGGTGAAAAGAGAGTGACTGGTTGAAATCGCGCGACCCTGCGAGATCCGTGTGGCCGACGATCAGAACCTCGATATCCGGACGGGCAAGGAGTGCGTTTAAGACTGCCGTGAGAGCCGGTTCAGAGTCCTGCGTGAGAGCAGCCCTGTTCAACTCGAAGTTCACTCCTTTAAGGATGAGGCTCTTTCCTTTTTCGGGAAGAGGGGGATTCGTCCCCGGGTTCCCTCTGACTGCAGGAAGAGGAATAACGGGCGGATCGGGAGGGCTGTCCTCGACAACCGGCCGGGAAAGAGCGGAGTCCCTAAGTCCCTGTTCATCCGCACGGGGAAGCTCCCTGACGCGCGTCTGTTCGGCAATCTGCCTGGCCCGGCGCACTCCCGCCTCTGCGGCTTCTCTCTTCTGCTGCCTTTCTTCAGCGGCGCTGGTGCCAAGTAGAAAAGTCACTCCAACCCTCGCTGCCGCATACCAGCTCACTTTCCCGGCATTCGGCACATCGACGTGGCTGTCAAGCAGGCCATATCCAAGATCGACGGTACAAAGGAGGTTCCTCGCAAGAAGCGCTTCGATACCGATTCCCGCCGGAAGATGAAGGGACGAGTGGTATCGTGTGTCCTGAAGGTAAACAGTCTCGCCGTTTTGACTCGTCTTTCTCTGATATAAGAGAACACCCAGACCAAAATAGTAATAGGGGTTAACCGTCTTTCCCGGGGCAAGAGAGAACCATCCAATGAGGGAGAGAGGAATTGCGTTCAGCTTCAGGTAGTCGAGAGACGTTCCGGGAAACGGAGGATCCTCCCTGGATTTCAGTCCGTCAAATCCTGTGACCAGCCCGGCCGAGAAGACATCGCTCATGCCATACCGGAGAATGATCTCTCCGTTCACTCCGACGGTCCGCCTGTTGTAGCTGTTGAGCCAGAGGTTGCCGCCGGTCTGAAAACCGACAGCCCACCGCCCATCCTTGTCCTGTGAATATCCCTCCCCCGAACCCGCGCCGGCAAGGAGTGTCAGGAGAAAGATTGCACAACAGGTCCGTCTCATAATTGCCTTCAATGATGCCACCAGCGGCGACAGCCGGAATGGCGGCTCGAAAAACCACGCTCAGAGACACTTCAACAAGTACTCATAATCTACGGGTATTCCCCGAATTACTCTGTGAGATTGAGCACTCCCGCCTGCGATCAGAAAAGGCCAATTCACTCCCGCCTGCGCCGTCCCTCCGGCAGGGTTAACTACATTACCGTCCTTTTGATTGATCACAATTAGCACTTACAACGGGTAAACTCCCTTACGGGCTTAGAGGTGAAGTCCCTCCCGCCGGGATATGACAATAGACAATTCCCACAATGTGACCTATGTCTAAACCCGAAGCGGGATCGTTCTCTTGTGGATGCTCCGGACTACGACGGAGGTGTGGAATGACATTCGTACGCATAGCGGCTTTGTCTTTCTTGTTTTCATCGCTCCTGCAAGCGCAGGATTTCCGGACAACCATGGCGTCAGGTCTGATTACCGGGAAATCCAGGCTGCCATACACGACGGAGTTCAGTCTTTCATCTTTTAGCGTCCCTTCTCATGTACGGAGTACACCGGGCGACACGGCGCGGTACAACATGTACGGCGATTTGCTGGAGGATAACCCGGCATATATCCAGAAATCTCCCTGGTGGCTGTGCGCCATACGAGTTGCGGGGAACAACGTCGTCACGTGGGCATTTGACAGGTATGTCTTCAACGCCGACTTTGCCAGAATAGGACCCAGCACATGGAAACACAACTTGAAAACGGGCTGGGAATGGGATACGGACAGGTTCGGGATGAACTATTTCTTTCATCCCTATTCGGGGGCCGGCTATTTTAACGCGGCCCGCGCGAACGGATATACTTTCTGGGAGTCCGTGCCTTTCGCATTTGGCGGAAGCCTCATGTGGGAGTATTTTGGGGAGAACACGCTCCCGTCAATCAACGATTTGATCAATACAACAGTCACCGGCGCATTCCTTGGAGAAATTTCCTACAGGCTTAGCTCCGATTTTCTGGACGATCGAACGACCGGAACAGAAAGGGTGTTCCGAGAACTCTTCGCAGGCATCATTAACCCCGGGAGGGCGTTTGGCAGGCTTCTGCAGGGAAAATTCTTCAGGGTTACCACAGAAGAGATCTATCAGAAAGAACCTCTCAACATGACGTTCTCTGCGGGGCCGCATGTTGTCAATGACGGAAGAAAATTCGGTGCGGGGGCTACAGACGAGATGCTTACCCTTCAACTTGATTACGGGAATCCGTTTGAACAACGATCGCGAAAGCTCTTTGATTATTTCACACTCCGGGGAAACCTGACGTTTGGAGCGGGGAGGAAGGTTGTAGACAATGTCATAGGTCAGGGGATTATGTTCGGCAGAAATATCCAGTCCGGGAGCATGGATTTTCTGGTCGGGGCATTTCAACACTACGACTTCTGGGATAATAAGACGTTCGAGCTGGGCACCATTGCCTTCGGCGGCGGTGTGGTCTCAAGGCTGTCTCTCGGGGCGAGTTCTAATCTCTACCTCGATCTCCAGCTCGGCCTGGTGCCTCTCGCCGGGAACAGCACGCAACTGGGACCGGATACTTCACAGTTCAGAGATTACAATTATGGGGGGGGCGGGGAAAGCAAGTTCGAGACGACTCTGAACCTCGGCAGTTGGGTGAACCTCACTTTCAAAGGTTATTATTACTGGATTCACACGTATGTGGGCGTTTCGGGGGAGAGTTTTGTCGGCATCATAAAGCCCAGCGTCGCATTCAGAATTCTCGGGAATTTCAGCCTTGGATTTGAGCACCTGGTGTACTACACGGACAGATACCCGCGTGATTTTCCTGATTTTCATGATGTGCGAACCGAACAGAGGATTTTTGTGCAGTACTATATAGACAATTTCAAGCAGCAGCGATGAAGGGATCTTGATGCGACGCACATATCTCTTGTCACTTCCCCTTCTGATCGTTATCTGCGAGTCCTCTCTCTTCGGGCAAGACAGGTACGATTTCTCCCAGTTCGGGGATGAGACCTGGAGCTTCATCAAGCAACCGACCAGATGGGAAGGGAGTGACTGGCTGAAACTTGGCGCGGCGGGTGCGGGGACGTTTCTGATGATGCAGGCCGATCAACCGGTCAGGGATGCAGTTTTAAGAAATCACGCGTATTCCAAGAGCACCCTGGTCGAATCCGGCAGAGTGTACGGGGAACTCTATTCGCCGGTGGTGCTCTTCAGCGGTTTTGCGCTGCATTCATTGATCACACACGACATGGGAACAAGGAAAATTGCCTACGAGATCGGCCAGGCCTCGCTCTACGCCGGCGCAACGACGTATCTCCTCAAGATGGCGATTGGCAGGGCAAGACCCTATACCAACGAAGGGTCTAAGTCGTTTCATCCATTCTCGAATCTCTTTTTCAAACAGGATTACCAGTCGTTTCCCGGCGGGCATACGACTGTTGCATTTGTCCTATCCACCGTTCTCTCAAGAAACGCCAAATCAGACTGGCTGAAGGGGATAGCGTATATACCGGCAGCACTGACATTTATCTCCCGGGTGTATCAGGACCAACACTGGACATCTGATGATCTTCTGGGCGGGATAATCGGTTACTTCATCGCAACCTGGGTTGTGGATCAACATGAACAGGAGGAGGGCCGGGTACATATGTCTTCCCTTTTCCCCCTTTCGATCAGCATTACGCTCAATTAGAGGGAGAGAACAAACCCGCGCCACAACACCGTACCATTCAACCACATTCGCACACTGCGGTGGCCGGATCTGCCGACTCTGCTCACGGCCGCGTCCATTTCTCGGTCCTTCCGAAGAGGGGTATCACCACGTATCCCCGGAGGTCCAGGTTCCCTTCATCCACCAGCGTCATTTTGGCGCTGTAATCGTTGCCGCTCTTCGGATCGTAGATTTTCCCGCCGCTCCAGAGACCGTCCCCCCGATACGTGAAGCCGCGAAGAATCTGCAACCCGAGGACCGGGCGGGATTTCAGCGAGTCCTCCGGATTTTTGTCATCGGCGACGGGCTTCCCGTCTTTCAGGGGGTCGCGGAGCCAGACAATCTTCCCGCAATACGTAACGCTGTCGCACCTGGAGATCTCTACTCTTGATTCTCCCCCCGCAGTCAGCCACTGCCCGAGTATTCCGTCTCTGTCGCGATCCTGTGAAAACGCGACTGGACCCGGGAGCATGATAAGAAGGAGGAGCGGAATTTGAAGTCGCATTAGAATGTCCAGACGAGTGTGATGGTTTGGGCTCCGGGGACAATCCTGAGTCCGCTCTGGCAGGAGGAGTCTTCGCCTGACTCGAACCACCGGACGAGCGAGTGACTGACGGAGACAGAGAGTATCGCCCCGAAGAACACATCCGATACCCAGTGTTCGTCCGTGTACATACGGGAGACTCCGCACGCCGCTGCCAGACCGTACAGTCCGATTGATGCCCAGGTGTTTTTGATCCGCTCCGCCAGAACGCCGCTGAAGGCGAATGCAACGATCGTGTGCCCGGAGGGGAACGAAGCAACGTCCACCAGTGGAAGTGAGAACGGCTCGAACGACAGGTGCCCCCGTTCCGTGTACGGGCGTGCCCTCCCGACAAGGACCTTGGTGACTGTAGAAATGGCCCCGGCAATCGCTATTGCCGAGCCGGCCAGAAACGACGTCTCCCTGACCCACCGTTCATCAAGAGCAAGTCCCGCAATATACCCGCCTGCGGAGAGCACGATCATGTTGAGCCCGGCACCGTACTGCTCGGCAGCCCGGGCAAGATCGCTGTTTCCCGGAGTCTGGTGTCTCTGCATGAACAGGCGTCCATCGATATCGAGTCCTCCCACGGCCGCCGTCCCGACACCCGCGGCTCCCAGCGTGAGCCAGTCGCTCCCGTTCCAGCGCACAGGAGCGGAGAAGACATGGCACGCCCCCTTGAGGAATTTCAGTCCGTCAGATTCCATGACCGCGACGGCAGACGGCCCCGCCGCAGAGGCGGAGTCGGCCCCTCCCGCACACACGGCACGTCCAAGAATGACGAATGCAATCAGGAGAGGGTGTCTTTTCATGCCCAAGATGATAAGACAAATCCCCGAGAAAAGACAGATTC
>PMDK01000025.1 GCA_003154425.1 Ignavibacteriota bacterium | reverse complement strand
TGCATCTATCGTGGGATGTTCCGTATGAGCCGGGCGCATTGAAAGCAATCGGCAGGAAGGACGGACAGGTCGTCACAGAAGAAGTGCACACGACGTCTCAACCCGATGCTATCCGTTTGTCGGCGGACAGAGACGATATCAGCGCGGATGCCCGGGATATTGCAGACATCAAGGTTGAAATCGTTGATGACCATGGATTGCTTGTTCCGGACGCGAATAACCTTATCGAGTTCAAGGTCGAGGGCGAAGGAATACTGGCAGGGACCGACAACGGGAACCCGCAGGACAAAGTTCAGATGAAAAGCAGACTGCGCAATGCCTTTAACGGACTGGCGCTTGCTGTGATTCAGTCGACAGGAACAGCCGGGATAATCCGCGTTACTGCTGTATCCGCGGATCTTAAACCCGCCGCGCTGCAATTCCGTTCACATAGCCCAGGCACTGCTGCAGGTACTGTTGAGGGCCTGAGGTAAGACACGATGAAGGGGATACTGGTCGCATCGATAGCGGTGCGCGCTGCCGGCGAACGCCTGATGAACCGTCCGGCAGTCCCCTGTTGGCATGTGGCGGCTCCATGGCCGTCCCTGGAGGCTTACCTCATGAGGATCATCTTGCGTAAGCTCTCAAGGCCCGGGCCAAGTCTCAGGCGGTAGAAATACACACCGCTCCCGACGGATGACCCTCGCTCGTCCCGGCCGTCCCATCGCACGGTGTGATGACCCGCGGCCACCTGACCGCTGAGCAGCGTGCGGACATGCCTGCCGGTCAGATCGAAGATATCCAGGAGTGCGGACCCGCTCTGCGAGACGGAAAAACCGATGGTGGTCGAAGGATTGAACGGATTCGGGTAATTTTGGAGGAGAGCGAACGCAGATGGTGTTCCGGCTCCTTCGTTCACGGAGGTCAGGGGCGCCGCCTGCAGTTTCACCAGCTCAATGCCGTTTCCTGTCCCGAGGTTTCTTGTGTACTTCTTCTCGACCGCGTTATTCCAGTGCTCGTGCACACCCAGGCTCTGCAGCCTCACACTGTCGCCCGAAGGGGCGTAGTAGGTTCCCGAGGGGGGATCGTTCGCCTGGGCGGCTTCATGGAGGTAATTGTCGGTCGCTCCATTTGTCAGTGTGTAGTACGCATTGACCGACTGTTCCGTACGCAGGAAGTCGAGACACACCGATTCGATCGCAATGTTGTCCTGGGAGAGAAACAGGCTCGATGTCCAGTTGTTGTTGAACGGCGCAGACAGCCACTTGCTTTTGTAGGAAAACGCCGTTCCGTGCTCGTCCTGGACTGCATACAGTGCGTCAACGATAAAGAGGAGCGTCTTGCCGCCAAGGTCCTTGTGCCCCATGAGATCGACAAGTGGATTGTATGAGCCCAGGGGTCGCGCCTTGAATGTCAATTGAGTGCTCCAGGCGGCATTATGAACCGACACATAGGCATGCACCCCGGCTGCGTGAGGAGCCCACACGTACGGTTGGCCGTTATCATCATCAACACTCAGAGTGCCAAAATGATTTTTCGCGCATGCGGTGATGCCTGCATAGCTGTGTCCCTTGAGATTGGCGAGATTGATGAGGTAGGCGGCCTTCGTCACGACAGTCGGCAGATACGTCGGATTTCCGCCTTTCGCGGACACTGAAGCATCCTTCTCCAGTATCAGGTTCTGGGACCAGTGCACGCGGGTTGTGTCGCGCACGTATTGTTCCCGTCCGTTCATCTGGCTCCACCCCACAAAGTGTACATTCGGGAATTCCGCCTTGCATTTGGTATAGATCGGATCAGTGACGTACCGGATGAGATCGTAGAATGTGATATTGCTGTCAGGAACCCCTGCTTTGTTGACCAGTTGTCTCAGCAGGCTGAGTACTGTCTGTGGAGAAGCCAACGACGAATTGCCTGGATTGCCTGGGGCTGTGGAATTGTTGAGATTAATCTTCACCGCAATTCTCTCGCCCGCAGCATACCCAACGCTTCCCTTGCCGTGCTTCCCGTTGAAAAACGTAAACAACGCATCCCACGAAGCGGCATCAGTGGATTTGCCGGTCAGCGCACGAAGGGATCTGGAGAGCATTGAATCGACGACCGCTTGATTTGTGTTTGACTCACTCCACCAATAACCGGAGGTTCCGTTCCACCGTGCTGCGGTGGAATCCCACATCCACACGACCCGGCCCGGGTATATGCCCCTGGGTACCCCCATGGGGGTATTCGGTGAGTCACTCGGGACGAACAGTGAATCGGCTGCCAGATTGGCCGCGTGGGACTCGGAATCTGTTTTGAGGACGGTCAACATCCCGGCAGCGACGCCGCAGAGCACGAGTGCCGCGGCAACTATGGACCTTTTTTCCCTCAGGAGATGAGCGGCCTTTTTGAGCGAGAACAGGGCGATCGCCGTCCCGGCGATGTAGGCGACGAATCCGCCGGCGAGGGGCGCGGCCACTTTCATGCAGGGATACTCCGCCCGGCTCGGCTTGGGAATGACACGGATGAGCATCCAGACGAGGCACGCCAGCCCCGTGAGCGGAAGCAGGAACCGCGAGAACCTGTTTCCTTTTGAACTCCTGTGATCACACATCGTCTCCTCCTTTGAACCCTCGACTCCCTCTCAGAAAAACAAAAAAAAGTCCCCTCCACCAAAATGATGAAGGGGACCTGCGAAAGAACATGCTGAAGTATAGAAAAAGAAAACGAGAATAGCGAACCGTTACAATCGGCGGATTCTCACGGCGCCGCGAGTCTGTAGCTCACGAATGCGACCATCGCGCTGTT
>PMDK01000145.1 GCA_003154425.1 Ignavibacteriota bacterium | reverse complement strand
CCGCTGCCGATGATCAGAAAATCGTGGCGGTGGATCATACCCCTCCGCCCGCACGGAAGTTCTTCCTGGTGAACATGAGCGCGAGCACCCTGTCGATGAACCTCACTCTTTCCATCAGGTCTTCTTCCGGGCCGTTGTTTTCAACGACAAAATCGCCACGCCGCGAAGTCTCTCCGGGAGACATCTGTGCGCGCATCCGGGTAAGGATTTCATCCCGCGGGAGGTTGTCCCTCCGCGACACGCGCGCGATCCGGGTTTCTTCCGGCGCGGTCACAACGATCGTCGCATCGAGGTTCTTGTCCATCCCCGTTTCGAAAATCAACGCGGCTTCGATGACGACGTACGGCCGTTCCGCGGACGCCGGAAGACGCACGAGAAGATCACTGAGAGAAGCGAAAACGGCCGGATGGACTATGGCATTCAGTGCGCGGAGACTGGCGGGGCGGGCAAAGACGATCCGGGCAAGCTCGCTCCGGCGAAGCCGCCCGTCCGGGCTGTAGATCCCGGCGCCGAACTTCTGCATGATCGCCCTGCGGACCCCCTCGCTCGTTTCGGTCAGATCACGGGCGATCAGATCCGCCGATATCACCACACGCCCGAGCTCACCGAAGCACCGGCACACGGCGCTCTTCCCGCTCCCAATTCCCCCCGTAACCCCGACGAGAGGAGCCGGGCTATTTGGCATAGGAAACCGACCGGTATTCGCGGATCACCGTCACCTTGATCTGGCCGGGATATTCCATTTCAGCCTGTATCTTGGCGGAGATATCATGCGAGAGCTGGTCCGCCATCGCATCGTCCACTTTATCCTGTTCCACGACGACACGGACCTCCCTCCCTGCCTGGATGGCGTAGGTCTTGGCGACCCCGTGGAAAGACTGAGCAAAGGCCTCGAGCTTCTCGAGCCGTTTGATGTACCCTTCGACGGATTCACGGCGGGCCCCCGGGCGTGCACCGCTGATCGCATCGGCAGCCTGCACCAGCGGCGCGATGGGGGATTCCATCGGGATATCATCGTGGTGGGACCCGATGGCATTGGCGACAATAGGATGCTCTCCGTATTTCTTGGCGATCTCGTAGCCGAGGAGCGCGTGCGGGCCTTCCAGCGACTTGTCGACGCACTTGCCGATGTCATGGAAAAGGCCGGCCCTTTTCGCGAGATTGGCGTCCAGCCGGAGTTCGCTGGCCATCATCCCTGTCAGGAAGGCGACCTCGATGCTGTGCTGGAGCATGTTCTGGCCGTAACTGGACCGGTATTTCATCCGCCCCACAAGCCGCACGATCTCATTGTGTGCGCCGTGAAGCCCGACCTCCAGGAGTGTGTTCTCCCCGATCTTCAGGACCTCCTCCTCGAGCTCGTTCCGCACCTTTTCAACGACTTCCTCGATGCGAGCGGGATGGATGCGTCCGTCCGCGATAAGTCTTTCGAGCGAAAGGCGGGCCACTTCGCGTCGGAACGGATCGAAGGCGGAGAGTATGACCGCTTCGGGAGTGTCGTCCACGATAACATCAACGCCCGTTGCCGCCTCGAACGCGCGGATGTTCCGCCCCTCGCGTCCGATGATCCTCCCTTTCATCTCATCGCTCTGGATGTTGAGCACGCTCACCGTGGTCTCCACCGAATGATCGGCGGCGGTGCGCTGGATCGCCTGAATGACAAGCTTCTGGGCTTCCCGCTTCGCCTCGTCGCGCGACTTGTCGCGGATGTCCTTCAGCATGTGCGCGGCCTCGCTACGCGCCTCGTTCGCCAGGTTGTCCATCAGGATCCGCTTTGCCTCGTCATGTGACAGGCCGGAGGCCCGCTCGAGCCGGATGTTCTCCTCCTGGATCAGGCGCTCAAGCTCGGACTGGCGGGCACCCAGTCCTTTCGACTGTTCATCAAGATTCCTTTTCAGTATCCCCTGCTCCCTCTCCTTTTTTCCCAGGAGTTCTACCTTCCGGTCGATGTTCTCCTCGCGAACCTCTATCGCCTTCTCCTGAGCCTGGAGCTTCGTCCTCTTACTCTGGACGTCGCCGTCAAATTCCTTCTTCTTCTGGTACCATTCGTCCTTGACCTCGAGGAGCTTTTCCCGCTTGAGGGTCTCCGCCTCCTTTTCCGCGTCGATCATGACCTTCCTGGCCTGCTCTCTGGCGGAGGAGATTTTGTTCTGGCCGGACCGGGAGTTCAGGTACCATCCGAGGGAGAAGCTGATGCCGCAGGTGACCAACACGATGGAGATAACAATTGAAAATTCCATACAGCCTCCGCATGCTCAGTGGGCGCGGACAAAAAAATCCGCACACGTCAACCGTCTCAAAGAAAAGGCACTTATGAAAGAACCCTTCCAACACGGTGGGTGCTCGCCTGAACGTCTTTTACTTCCACCCTCTCGCTCGTCCCGCCTAGCGGCGGGATGTCATCGCAAGAATCCCGCTAAAAGCGGGATGAGGCATGTAATCGACGCCCACGAGTCGGGCTCCCATTATAAAAATGTTGGTTCTTTATAATGTGTGTGAGACGGCTGACGGTGCGGAAATTTCCGAACGCGCCAGGGACCGAGATGCAAAGAACGGCAACCGAATGGGGAAACTCACACCTCCCTGAGCGCATTGTCCAGGTGGTGCGTGATCTTGCCCAGTTCCCCATCTATAAGAGCGGTCATGGTGCGGACTTTCTCCCGCTCCTTGAAGAGATCCTCTGTTATGTTCAATGCCGAAAGTACCGCCACGGTCAGCGTGGGCTGCTCGGGAAGCTTGGCGTGGATGGTGTTGATCATCTCGTCCACGTACGTCGCCACCTTGCGCGTGAACTCCTCGCTCTCACCCCGGAGCGGATACTCCGAACCGAAAATCCTTACCTTGATGCTCTTCTTGTCGGTGCTCATCTGCCGTGTTTCGTGACTCATCATGGTCTTCGTGCCGTCCCACACAGTCCGGACGCGAGGGCTCGCTCGTCAGAGATACGCGTCCAGCTTCGCGATCAACTCCTTTACTTTCGCCGCGAGGAGGTCGCGCTCCCCTCCGGCGAAGTCTATTCCCCCCTCCTGGAGATGTTCTGCTGTCTGTTTCCTCAACTGGATCGATTCCGAGCGAATCTGCTGAAGCTCGCGCTCCAGGCGGGCCACAAGTGCCTGAAGGGCCTGCCGCTCCTGGCGCAGGCCGACGATCACCTCGGATGCACGTCGAGCGCTCTCCCACAACGCCTTGAAGTTGCCTTCAACAGATCTCAGGTCTCCCGCGGGGAGAGTGCTTTCATCGACAGCTTGAGGATCCACGCTGCTGCTCACATGTGACCCCGGATCGTTAGCGCATGCTACGCAAGACGGCGCCGTGGGCCTTCTCTACGCCCGCGACAACGCGGCCGACCGCCGCCTCAATCTCAACGTCGGTAAGCGTCCTTTCGAGCGACATGAACTCGAGCGCAAAGGCCACGCTTTTCTTCCCTCCGGGGAGCTGTTCTCCTTCATAGATATCGAACAACTCCACCGACCGGAGAAGTTCTGTCGCTGACTCCCGGATCGTCCTTTCCAGATGCTCCGCCGGGATTCCCGCGTCAACCGTAAACGCCACGTCCCGCTTCACCTTCGGGTAGCGGGGAAGTGGGATAAACACTCCCGGGGCACTCCGGCGCAGATGCTCTACATCGATTTCCGCGACGAACACAGCTCGCTCCAGACCGAACTCTCCGAGAGCCTCCTTCGTCAGTGCGCCAAGATAACCCGCGTAACTTCCNNAGGAGGAATTCGATATCTCCCTTTAAATCAAAGAGATCGACCTCTCTTCTGCCGCCGCTCCAATGGACCGGGGTGGAACCCCCTGTAATCACAAGACAAAGCTTCTCCTGTTCGAGAAAATTCTCAACGAGTTTCGGGGCCGGCGAATCATCCATGCGGAAAACGTGTCCAACCTCAAAAAGCCTGAGGTCAAAGTTTCCTGCATTATGATTCCGGGCCACCGCTTCCAGGAGCCCGGGAACGATGCTCGTCCTGAGCGCCGCCATATCCTGATTCTGGGGGTTCAGTATGCGGACCGGTGCGCCCCCCCCCATAGCCGCTTTGCTCAGTCGCTGCATGGAATTGGTTATCGCCTCCTGGAACCCCCTCCCGACCATTGTTTCCCTGAGGAGGTCCATCTGCGAGGAGGCAGGAAACTGTTGTCTGGAGCTGACCGTGGCCGTCGATCGGGACTCGATGCGGTCGTACCCGTAAACGCGCGCCACCTCCTCGATGAGATCGATTTCCCGCCCGACGTCCACACGGAACGACGGCACCCGGAACCTCAGGGTATCCCCTTTCACCCCGGATTGTGCTATCCCGATCAACGCGAGGTGGCGGACGATCTCCCCCTTTCTTAGACGGGTCCCCAGGACATCGTTGACCCGTCTGACGCGGAGGGGAACGGTGCGCTCCCGGATCCTTTCAGGGTAGACGTCTATGACACCCTTCAGCAGCGTCCCCCCGGCCATCTCCAGGATGAGCTGCGCTGTCCGATCAAGTGCGAAGCGGACGGCCTTCGGGTCCGCGCCGCGTTCAAATCTCTGGGAGGCATCGGAACTTATCCCGAGCGCTTTTGCGGTTCTCCGGATGTTCGAGGGCTCCCAGTACGCGGCCTCAAGCACGATATCGACTGTGGCGTCGCTGATCTCGGAATTGGCACCCCCCATGATGCCTGCGATCGAGACCTCCCGCTCGGCATCGCAGACCATGACAGCCCCCTCGGGAAGCTCGTGAGACTTGCCGTCCAGTGTCGTGAACGGCGTCCCCCCCCGGGCCCTCCGGACGACGATCCGCCCTCCCCGTAGAAGCGCATAATCGAATGCGTGCAACGGCTGCCCGCACTCGTACATCACGAAGTTGGTGACGTCGACGACATTGTTCCGCGGCCTCAGCCCGACATTGCGGACCATGTTCTGCAGCCAGCGGGGGGAAGGGCCGATCTTCACCCCCCGGATCATCCGGGCCGCGAATCTCGGACAGCTCTCTGCGTCTTCCACCGTGATGGAAAGGCGGTCGCCCGCCGGCTCTGCTGATTCCTTCAGCTTCACGCCGGGAAGCCTCGGGAGCTTCCCTGTCAGCACCGCGATCTCCCGTGCAACCCCGATGTGGCTCAGCCAGTCCGGGCGGTTCGGCGTGATCTCCAGATCGAACGCAACGTCGTCGAGTCCGAAGTGTGCCGCGAGGGATTCGCCCGGTTTCGCGTCGCGGTCGAGCACCATGATCCCTGAGGATTCCTTCCCCATGTCGAGCTCCAGCTCGGAGCAGATCATCCCGGAGGATTCCACCCCCCGGATGCTCACCCGTGAAAGCACGAAGGGCGCGCCCGAGGGATCATGCTGGTTCCGGGGCACCGTCGCACCCACGAGGCCGACCGGGACCTTCTGCCCCGCGGCCACGTTTGGACCGCCGCAGACGACCTGCAGCGTCTCCCTGCCGATCCCCACCGTGCAGACGGACAGCCTGTCCGCCCGGGGGTGCTTTTCCTTCGTCAGGACCTCCCCCACGACGAACCCGTTATAGCGCGCATCGAGCCTCTGAACACTCTCAAATTCCAGTCCCAGCATCGTCAGCCGTTCAGCCAGTTCGGCGGGCTCGATCGAGAAATCGATGTACTGCTTCAGCCACCGTTCGAGGATTCTCATTGTCAGAACTGATTGAGGAAACGGATGTCGTTGTCGAAAAACAGCCGTATGTCGTCGATGCCGTGCCGGAGCATGGCTATCCGGTCTATCCCCATGCCGAATGCGTATCCGGTAAACACCTCCGGATCGTACCCGACAGCATGGAATACATTCGGATCCACCATGCCGCACCCCAGGATCTCGAGCCAGCCGCTCTGTTTGCACAGCCGGCACCCCCTCCCTCCGCATATGAAACAACTGATGTAGATGTCGGCGCTTGGCTCTGTAAACGGGAAGAATGTAGGGCGGAACCGGAATTTCAGGCCCTGGCCGTAGTAGCGCGTGATGAACTCGATGAGCGTCCCCTTCAGATCGCCGAATGTCACCCCCTTGTCCACGCAGAGCCCTTCCACCTGGTGGAACATGCAGTAGCTTCGTGCGCTGATGGCCTCGTTGCGGTACACTCTCCCGGGCATGATGACGCGCAGGGGGGGTTGATGTTCCTCCATGACCCTGATCTGCACCGGAGAGGTATGGGTCCGGAGGAGCGCCCGGTCGCTCAGGAAGAACGTATCCTGCATGTCGCGCGCGGGGTGGTCAGGCGGAAAATTCAGGGCTTCGAAATTGTGGTAGTCGTCCTCGATTTCCGGGCCGTCGGCAACGCCGAATCCCATCGAGACGAATATCGCCTTGATCTCGTCGAGTGTCTGGGTGAGAGGGTGTTTTGTCCCGATGAACCCGCGGCGGCCCGGAAGCGTGAGGTCAAGCGCGGGCACCGGAGGAGTCCCCGTGCCGCCGAGCGCGGCGGATTTTCCGTCGTGCATCTGCTGGACCGCCGCACGGAGTTCATTCAACAGCTTGCCGAAGGCGGGCCTGTCCTGTGCGGGGACTGTCTTGAGGCGGTCGAAGAGCGCGGCGATCTCCCCCTTCCGGGCGAGGTACGTGACGCGGAATTCATCGAGGCCGCGGGCGTCCGTCACGGCGCCGATCGCGTTTTCCGCCGCTGCGCGCAGCGAGGATATTTCGGCTTGCATGGGGAGTGCCGGAAAAAGGACTTCCCACTCGACAGAGCGAATGACGTCGCCCGCTCCGTGAATGGGAAGACGCTGAGTGGATTATGCGAGGGCGAACTTCACCACCTCTGCAAATGCCTCGGGGTTGCTCACTGCCAGATCCGCGAGGATCTTGCGGTTGATATCGACCTCTTTCCTGTCCAGGCCGGCGATGAGCCGGGAATAGGTCGTGCCGTGCAGCCGGGCCGCGGCGTTGATGCGCGTGATCCAGAGCTGGCGGAACGTCCGTTTCTTTGTCTTGCGGTCGCGATAGGCATACTGCAGGCCCTTGTCGATATGGTGTTTCGCGATCGTCAGGACTTTGCTTCTCGCACCCCAGTAGCCTTTCGCATTCGCAAGTATGCGTTTGCGGCGGCGGTGGGAGGCAACTTTATTCTGCGAACGAGGCATAGTTGCGCTTGTCCCTGATGTGAATGTGGAAAATCCGCGCGCCTCCCCGGTCAGGAGACGGCGGCGTGGCGGTACAGATTCAGATGTTGAGCATCATCTTCACTGCCGGGGTATCCTGGCGGGACACATAATGTCCCTTCCGCAGCTTTCGCTTCCGCTTGGTGGTCTTCGATGTCAGGATGTGACTGCGGTACGCCGTCGCACGCTTGACCTTCCCGGACGCGGTAACCCTGAAACGCTTCTTGGCGCTGCTTCTGGTCTTCATCTTCGGCATGGAACGCTTCCCCTTCGTTATGCTTCCGCCGCCTTCTCTTCGGGCTTGGCGTCGGGCTTGGTGATTTTCTTCTTTTCGGGAGTGAGGATCATGATCATGCTCCTCCCCTCCATGTGTGCAGGCTGGTCGACTTTGGAAATTTCCGTAAGCTGCTGAACCAGCCTCGTGAGCAGCACTTCCCCTTTTTCCTTGTATGTGATCTCGCGCCCCTTGAACACCACCGTGGCCTTCACCTTGTGCCCTTCGCCGAGGAAGCGCCGGGCATGCCGCACCTTGAATTCGAAGTCGTGCACATCGGTGTTCGGGTGAAATCGGAGTTCTTTCAGCAGCGATACGTGCTGGTGCTTCTTCTGGATCTTGTCCTTCTTCGCCAGCTCGTATTTGAATTTGCCGAAGTTGATGATCTTGCACACCGGCGGGGTCGCCGTCGGGACGATTTCGACGAGATCTGCGTCCCGTTCCTTTGCCAGTGCAATGGCGGCGGCGGGTGTCATAACGCCCAGCTGTCCGCCGTGTTGGTCGATCACGCGCACTTCAGGGACGCGGATCTCATCATTGATGCGGGCCCGTTTTTCTTTGCTAATGGATCTGCCTCCTAGGTGGTGAGTCCTTTGCCTGTGATTTCGTTCTTCAATTTAAGGAGAAGCTCCGCGCGCGGCATGGGGCCGAGGTCCCCCTTCCTGTGCTGGCGGACGGCCACGGTATCCGCGCCGCGCTCCTTCTCCCCGAGGATCAGCATATACGGCGCCTTGCGTACCTCCCACTCCCTGATCTTGTAGCCGATCTTCTCGTTCCTGTCGTCGAGCTCCGCCCGCACGCCGACGGACTTCAAATCTTCGTGAACTTTTTTGGCATAATCAAGCGATGCGTCGGTGATGGGCAGGACCGCACATTGCACCGGGGCAAGCCACAGAGGGAATTCGCCCGCATAGTGCTCGATAAGGACCCCGATAAACCTTTCCATGGAACCGAACGGGGCGCGATGGATGATGACCGGCCGGTGCTTCGCCCCGTCGCTTCCGGTGTACTCCAGATTGAACCGTTCCGGCATGACATGGTCCACCTGGACTGTTCCGAGCTGCCAGGTCCTTCGCAGAGAGTCGAGCACCATGAAATCGATCTTGGGTCCGTAGAAGGCCGCCTCGCCGATACCGACGAAATAGTCGAGCTTCATCGCGTCGGCCGCCTCTTTGATCTCGCGCTCCCCCTGCTCCCATTGCTCGTCGGTGCCGCTGTATTTGCCGGTGTTCTTCGGGTCGCGGAACGACAGGCGGGTCTTGAAGTCCTTGAACCCGAGGGTTCTGAACACGAGCTGGATGAGATCGATAACGTCGCACAACTCGTCCTTCAACTGGTCCTGCCGGACGTACATGTGTGAGTCATCCACGGTGAACGACCGCACCCGGGTGAGTCCGTTGAGCTCCCCCGACTGCTCATAGCGGTACACAGTTCCGAATTCCGCCAGCCGGAGCGGGAGCTCCCTGTAGCTCCGGGGCCTGGCGAGGTATATCTGATGGTGGTGCGGGCAGTTCATCGGCTTCAGGAGATACTGCTCGTTTTCCATCTGTATCGGCGGAAACTGGCTGTCCTTGTAGTACGGGTAATGGCCGCTCGTCCTGTACAGGTCGAGATTCCCGATATGGGGTGTGATGACCGGCTGGTAGCCGCGTTTTCGCTGTTCCTCCTTCAGGAACGACTCGAGGGCCTCGCGAAGGATCGTCCCCTTCGGGAGCCAGATCGGCAGCCCCCCCCCCACTTTCGGGGTCAGGAGGAACAGCTCCATTTCCTGCCCGATCCTCCGGTGATCGCGCTTTTTCGCCTCCTCAAGCCGGCGGAGATGTTCCTCCAGCTCGCTCTGGGTCGGGAACGTCACCCCGTAGATTCGCTGCAGCATCTTGTTCTTTTCATTCCCGCGCCAGTAGGCGCCTGCGACGCTGAGCAGTTTGACCGCCTTGATCAATCCGGTCGTCGGGATATGCGGCCCGAAGCAGAGGTCGGTGAAATCCCCCTGCTCGTAGAAGGTGATCTCTTCACCTTTCAAACCGTCGAGCAATTCCAGTTTGTACTGGTCCCCCTTCTTCTTGAAGTACGCAACGGCGTCATCCCACGGCTTCACTTCCCGGCGGTAGGGGACATCCCGCCGGGAGAGCTCCGCCATCTTCTTTTCGATGCGAGCCAGATCGTCGGGCGTGAGGGAATGATCCCCCATGTCGATGTCGTAGTAGAATCCGGTCTCGATCGCCGGTCCGATGCCGAACTTCGTCCCGGGGAAAAGGGACTCAACAGCTTCCGCCATCAAGTGGGCCGAACTGTGCCAGTACGTCCTTTTCGCTTCATCGTCCTTCCAGGTGTGGATCCGGATGGCGGCATCCTCCGGAACCGGGCGGAAGAGATCCCACACCTGGCCGTTCACGGAGATCGCGAGCGCGTCCCGCGCCAGACCACGGCCGATCGCCGCGGCGATCTCCATCCCGGTCACGCCGCGGGGAAATTCCCGCTTCGAGCCGTCCGGCAGAGTTATGTTGATTTCGTCCATGTCTTCGACACAGCAAAAAAAAACGGAGCGGGATCCGCTTCGTGTGAACGTCACTGTGGGCGATACAGGAGTCGAACCTGTGACCTCTACCATGTCAAGGTAGCGCTCTAACCAACTGAGCTAACCGCCCGCCCCAATTTCTCGCCCCGCGCCATCACCGGCCTGATTCGTNNCAGGATTTTAAGTCCTGTGCGTCTACCAATTCCGCCACCCCGGCCTTGTTTTTCGGCGTTCCTGAGAGCTTTCCGGCCGCTGTAAAGCCGGTCTCATCTCTCTGTTCAAAACCGCAGTGCAGCGTGGCTCAACGTAGATTTACCATGGTACGAATTCGGGGAAAAAGATGCAAGGGTAATTCAGGGGCGGGATTTGAGGCGACGACCGGATTCGAACCGGTGCATAAAGGTTTTGCAGACCTCTCCCTTACCACTTGGGTACGTCGCCGTAAACGCTGGCTCTTCCGGGATCAGCTCCCCCGAACTAAAAAAAGCCCCGCCACCTGGTGGGATTGGGGGCGGCGGGGCCACTTTAGCGAAGAAGTGTATTTACAGGGACGCTCGGTGCGATTACCGACCATCCCCTGCCCCGAAGGGCAGAGCGGGAAACGGGATTCGAACCCGCGACATCAACCTTGGCAAGGTTGCGCTCTA
>PMDK01000242.1 GCA_003154425.1 Ignavibacteriota bacterium | reverse complement strand
GGAAGGTACGTCAGAGCATGCCGCCGGAACAATGAGGACATTCCTTGCCTTGTTCAGCCGGACGTGCCGATGAAGGTACACCAGATTCGTGACTGACGGCTCAAAGGCAATTACTTTTCCCCGGGGGCCCAGGAGCCGGGAAGCAAGGACTGTGTAAAACCCGACGTTCGCACCGACGTCGAAAAACACATCTCCAGGGCGGAAGGCCTGAGCCAGGGCGGCCGTCTTCTCAGGTTCGACCATATTGAAATAGGCCGAAGCACCGCCGCCTTCGCCTGCCAGGCTCCCCAGCACGAACCTGGCTCCCCGCAACGGTCCCCTGATAACCGGATATGCTGTGCGGGGGAGCAGCCTTCCCGTGAGCAGTCGGGCAAGCGATCGGACGGAGTTTTTCATGACGTTCGTTCAATGGTACGCCGGCCGGTCAGGCGGAGCAACTCCCGGCGGACGAATTCTTGATGTGTTCAGGACCTACCGCGTCTGGGGGCTCCGCGGCGTCGGGCTCACTCCCATGGCGTCCGTCGGGCGAACCGCTGAAGACATTCCTGGAGGGAAACTCGCAGATCCACGGATGTTTTCCCAGTTGTCGCGGAACCATTGCACAGTGTTCTTGAGTCCTGTGTCAAACGGAGTGTTAGGCGTATACCCGATCAGCGAGCGGGCCCGCTCCACGGATGCAAGGAGCCTGCTCTTGGTGTCCCACTTGCGCCGCACGGACGCCGTGGTGCCCGCGGTGTTCCCTGTCAGCGCATTGATATCCCTTGCCAGGTTGCCGATCACGGTCTCTGTGCCCGAGGCGAGGTTCATCTCCTGTCCGATCGCAGCTTCGAAGTATCCCGCCCGCATCAGCCCGTCCACGATGTCTTCGACGTAGGTGAAGTCCCGCGTTTCTTCCCCGGTCCCGGTGATGGGCAGGGGCCGCTGCTGCAGAGCCCAGTAGATGAAATTCGGGATGACGTTACGGTACTGTCCGGGGACTTCGCCGGGTCCGTAGGAATTGAAGAAACGGGTCTTGACGACGGGAAGGCGATGATGATTGAAGAAGAAATTGCAGTACAGCTCCCCGAGCATTTTCGTGATCTGATACGGCGATGTCAGGTTCATCGACATGAATTCTTCGCGCAGAGGGAGGGGTGCGGCACTCCCGTAGATCGAACAGCCCGAGGACGCATAAACGAATCGCTCGATGCCGACGAGATTCGCGTATTCCAGCAGCCGGAGCGTTCCCAGGCCGTTTGTCGAAAGGTCGCTCTCCGGATGATCAACGCTGTTCTGATTTGCGAAAAAGGCTGCGAGGTGGAAGACAACCTGCGGTCGCTCAACGAAGACCCGTTTGAGCCTGATCTCGTCGATGACATCACCTTCCACAAGCAGCATGTTCGGCGCGGCCGGGAGATTCCACCGGTACCCGGAGGAAAGATTGTCCAGAATCATGACCATCGATGCCCCGGCGTCGGTCAGGTGCCGGACGAGTCGCGAACCGATTGCGCCCGCACCGCCGGTCACCAGGATACGTTTCCCTTTGTAGTACTCGTGATACTCTGCCATGCGACAGCCTCAATCTTTCTGAATATTGGTGAGAGATGTGAAGAGATTCTCGTACAGTGAAACGCAGACATCGAGCGAAAGGTGATCCACAGCATACCGCCTTCCGTTCGCCCCGAGCGAGGCGGACAGGGCGGGATCGCCCGCCAGCCGGCATATCGCCTCACGGAGCTGGTCGGGGTTTTCCGGCTCGACGCAGAGGCCGCACTGCGTCTCCCGCACAAGGGCGGGTGCATCGCCGTCAAGCGCCATCGCGGTTACGACGGGCCTTCCGGCAGCCATGATGCTCAGGATCTTTGAAGGTACCACAGGAGTTCTGACCGATGCCCGGAGAGTAGAGAGACAGACGTCGGAGGCATGGAGCAGCTCCACGTATTCCTTCTTCTGCAGCATGGGGAGAAACCTGACGTTCGCAAGTCCCCGTGCGAGGCTGAGCAGGCGGGGCTTTTCGACCCCGTCGCCGACAATGTAGAACTTGATCCGCGTGTCGTGGAGGAGGAGGCGCGCAGCTTCAATCACGGTGTCCAGATCCTGGCTGTAGCCGAGAACTCCTGCGAACGAGACGACGAATTCATCTGACGTGATCTCATATCGCCGGCGGAACGGGTTGTCCCGCTCCCCTGGCTGGATTTCCGTGGTATCCACGACATTGGGAGCGACTATCGTTCGTGCGGCGTTTGCTCCATGGCGGACAACGTACTCAGCGTTCCCGCGCGAATGCGCTGTCATCCCGTCGGCGTGTCGATAGATAAATGACTCGATCGCGCGCAGCGTTTTTATCAGCACCGGCCGGCGGATCAGCCCGAGGTCAATCACCGATTGGGGGAAAAGGTCCTGTACGTTGATGACCACCATGCCTCGCCTGAACCACCGCACAATCATTCCGGCCAGCCCGAGGAAGAGCGGGGGGGAATATACAAGGATGATGTCAGGACGATCGGCCGATTTGAGGAGGAACACCAACGCCGACAGGACTGCACTCGCGACCTGATCCGTCCCCCGCAAATAGAGGTTCCCCCGCGGGAGCCCGAGAGTGCGGTACCGCATGACGCGGATCCCCCCGTATTCCTCTTCCATATACCTGCCGCTCCGGTAGTGCTCAGGGAGGTCTTCGGGCTTCACGTTATACGATGGGTAGCCGGTCATCACCGTGACAACGTGACCCCTCCTGACAAACTCGCACCCGAGGTCCGCAAACAGGTGGGCGGCTGACCCCACCTCGGGGGGAAAATACGCTGTGAGCATCAGGACCTTCATTGGACGGCACCGATCCTGCGGATGGTCACCGGGCGGCCGGTCCTCAACGATTCCACCGCTCCAAGGGTTGTGAGCGTGGTCAGAGCGGCGGATCGCAGAAAGTCGGCTCCCCGGGCAACGTCGCCGTGGAAGAAGTGTTCGAGTTCAGCGGCGTACCCCATATCCTGACGCCGGAGGTTCCGCTTTCGGGTGGTCGCACCCTTCACGTACGTCAGTGTCCGAAAATCATCAAGCACCGCCACCGACTCTTCGCAATACACCTCAATACGTTCGCGCGAGAATGTCTTGGACCCGAGCGCGGTGTATGTGAGGGACGCCACCGAGCCATCAGACAGGCGAAGTGAGATCACGGCGTTGTCGTCTCTCAGAAATCTCCCCGTATTGCCTCCGATCGAATACGCGAACACCTCCTGCGGGTCCGCTCCTGTAAGATACTGCATAAAATCGATAAAATGGCACCCTTCCCCGACAATTCTCCCCCCGCCGATGTCCGGGTTCTGCGTCCAGTGGTCGGGCGGGAGGTAACTGGCATTGACCCTGTATTGTATTTGCATCGGGGATGTCCGCTGCGCGAGCCATTCACTCAGAGTACGCGTAAGAGGCGAAAAGCGGCGATTAAACCCGACCATGAACATGCGTCCACGGGGGCCCGAGTTGAATGCGTGAATGATGCTGTCAACTTCCTTTTCAGTCAGACAGAGGGGTTTTTCGACGAAGACGTGCTTGCCNNAAGTCGAATTTTTCTGCAAGGTGGGTGGCGCCGAGCCCGGTCTTGCCCGAAATCCCGACGAACTTTATGCCGTCGAGCGTCCGCGCCGCCGGAAGGAGGATGTTCTTGGTGAACATTCCGGCGCCGATCACGCCGACGCCGGAGCGGGGAGCTTCCCGCACGGATGGATCCGGAGCCTGCGCTGCTGCTCGTCGTACGACGCGCTCCCTCCGGATTT
>PMDK01000118.1 GCA_003154425.1 Ignavibacteriota bacterium | reverse complement strand
CCTTGATCCCGTTGAGCCAGTGCTCCACATGCTTCCCCTGTACCAGGATCCGGGCATGGTTCCACCGGCCGATGGGGCGAACGGTCTTGTTCGCGGCCGGGAGCAGATCGTACAATGAAGCGAGCGTCCGGTTTCCGTTGATCCCCAGTTTCGCATCGGGATGGCGGGCATCATCAAGAAGCTGGTACTCGAGCCCTTTGGCGGACCCTGGAGTCCGCGGCTGTCCTTCCGTAACAAAATACTTGATCCCGCTGTTGGCCCCTTCCGTCAGCCTGAAATCCACCATGAGATCGAAGCTGCCATACTGTTCCACCGTGACGATGTCGCCTCCGAAGGCCGCCTCGGCTCCGCCGGATGCCTGCACCATGAGCATCCCATCCTTCACTTCCCATCCCTTTGCCGGAAGCGAATCAAGGTACGCGCCCCGCCACCCGTTCATTGTCTTGCCGTCAAAAAGGAGCTTCCACCCTCCCTGTATCTCCCCCCTGCTCAGCGTGTTTGGCGCTTGAGCGCCATCCTTCCCCCTCTGAGGGAACGTCTCTCCCGTGCAGAGAACAACGAGCGAGAGGGAAATACAGAGCAAGCGTACGGGAGAGAGATTCAACGATTTCATGGATTTGCCCCGGGGGGATCTGATCGGGAACTGTGAATGAACCCGATGCAACCTACAGAATCACGCGGAGAGACGCAAGAAAGGACGATCATTGCCAAAGCGCCTCCATGCCGTTTATCATCCTCAATCTATGGAAAAAGTGGATACCTTGGTATGATTTCTATCGGGTTTTGCTTTATTGCTCTGTGATTTGAATCATGCCCGCGTCCGGGTTGCCATTAGCCATGCAATTGTATAGGTTATCAGTACATATGCTCGACCCGGATCCTGAGTGAGCTGGGTTTGAGATGGAGAACCTCCGGATTCGAAAGATGACGGAGGTTTTTATGTTTGAGGGCCGGACTTTCCGGGACATGGGCCATGAAACCACGAAAAGCTGTTCGAAGATCGAGACCTCACTCTGAGGCGAGCGAGGATTTCTTTCGCCTCCTGTTCCAGCATCATCCCCTCCCCATGTGGGTGTGCGATCTCGAGACACTCGCCTTCCTCGAGGTGAACCACGCGGCTGTCGAGAAGTACGGCTACGCGCGGGAAGAATTCCTCACGATGACGCTGAAGGATATCCGCCCATCGGAAGATGTTTCGCGCCTGCTCGACAATATGGCAAAGCTGCGATCGGAACTTGAGCATTCCGGCGAGTGGCGGCACACGCTGAGAAACGGTCGCATCATTGACGTGGAGATCACCCCGCACACGGGGGCGTACCACGGACGTAAAGCCTCCCTTGTAATCGGCCGGGACATCACCGAGCGCAAACGGGCGGGCGAAGCCCTGCGTCAAAGCGAGCTGCGCTACAGGCAGCTGCTTGAATCTGTTACCTCATATACGTACACCGTTGAGATACACAACGGGCGTCCATCGAACATGGTTCACGGTCCCGGCTGCGAAAAGGTCACCGGGTACACACCGTCCGACTATTCCGCCGATCCGGGGCTCTGGCTTGACATCGTCCCCCCGGGCGACCGGCACATGGTCCAGCACTACGCGGATCCTCTCTGTGAAGGAAGGGCGGTCCCGGCACTTGAACACCGCATAATCCACAAGGACGGAAAGGTCATCTGGGTCAGAACGACCTACGTGCCGAAGCGTGACGGCACCGGAAGGGTCACGGGGTACGACGGACTCATATCCGATATCACTGAACGTAAACAGGCCGAGGAGGAAATCCGCAGGCTCAACGCTCAGCTTGAGGACCGGGTGATCGAACGTACCGCGCAACTTGAGGCGGCGAACAAAGAACTCGAGGCTTTCTCGTATTCCGTCTCCCACGATTTACGGGCTCCGTTGCGGCATGCCAGCGGCTTTGTCGATCTGCTCATGAAGCGATTCAAGCCCGAACTCCCGGACAAGGCCCAGCATTATCTCAACTCCATCGCCGATTCCGTCCATCACATGGGCATGCTCATCGACGATCTGCTGCAGTTTGCCAGAACGGGACGGGCCGAGATGCGTCGGTCGGAGACGGACATGAATGAGCTTGTCGAAGAAGTGTCGGCGTCTCTGCGCCGTGACAATCCCGGCCGTGCGATCGAATGGATCATCGGCACATTGCCCACCGTGATGTGCGATACGTCGATGCTGACGCTCGCGTGGATGAACCTGTTGAGCAACGCCGTCAAGTTCACCCGGACCAGAGAAAAAGCCAGGATAGAGATCGGATCCTACGAAGAGAAAACAGAGCGTGTCTTTTTTGTGCGGGACAACGGCGTGGGATTTGACATGCGGTATGCGCAGAAGCTTTTCGGCGTTTTTCAGCGCCTCCACTCCATGGAGCAGTTCGAAGGGACCGGCATCGGACTTGCAAACGTGCGCCGCATCATATCACGGCATGAAGGACGCACGTGGGCCGAAGCCGAACCGGACAAAGGAGCGACGTTCTATTTCACACTGCCTCGCCGAAAGTCACAGGAGCCATGAACGAATTAAGAACCATTCTGCTCGCGGAAGACAATCCGAAGGATGTCGAGCTGATTCTCGAAGCCCTGGCGGACCATAACCTGGCCAACCGGGTCACGGTCGTACACGACGGCGTGGGTGCGATGGAGTTCCTGCGCTGCGAGGGGAAGTACAAACTGCGCAGGCGCGGGAGTCCGGCTGTGGTGCTGCTGGACATCAAAATGCCCCGCATGGATGGGCTTGAAGTGCTCCAGGCTATTCGAGCTGATCCTGCCCTGAAAACGCTCCCGGTCGTCATGCTCACGTCCTCCCGTGAAGAGCCGGACTTGAAACGATCCTATGAGATGGGAGCCAATGCGTACGTCGTAAAACCGGTGGATTTCCAGGCTTTCATGGGAGCCGTGAGACAGGTAGGTGTCTTCTGGGCGGTCATTAACGAACTGCCGCCGGAAAGGACGTAACACAATGGATCATGAGACTGCGGGAAAGGCCCGTTTGAACGTCCTGTGTCTTGAAGATTCGCCCGAAGACATTGAGATCATACGCGAGCTGCTGATAGGGGCAGGGTATGAGCTCAGCATGGATTGTACTGAGAAAGAGGCTGAATTCACCTCTTTACTTCGCGGTCACACGCATGACGTCATATTAAGCGACTTCACGCTCCCCGGATTCGATGCGTTCGGGGCTCTGGCGCTGTCACACACACTACGCCCGGATGTTCCCTTCATCTGCGTCTCCGGATCGATCGGCGAGGAGACTGCCATTGAACTCATACGGCATGGAGCTGCCGACTATGTCATGAAAGACCACCTGGTGCGCCTCCCGCTTGTCATCAAGCGGGCACTTGATGACGCAAAGGGGAAGGAAATACGCGAACAGGTTGAGGAAACACTGCGTAAGAGCGAGGAGCGTTACCGCGCGCTGTTCACATTCTCCCCTGATGCACTCTGCGTACTCGTCGACGGCCGCATCACACTTGCTAACCCGGCCTTCTCCCGGTTGCTTGGCGCCAAAGATCCGTCTCAACTGATCGGGAAGTCGGCGTTCGAGATCGTCCATCCTGACTACCATGCGAAAGTCCGCGAGCGTTTCGATCTGGTGCTTGGCGGACATCCCACCCCGCTCCTCGAGGAACGATTCATCCGCCTCGACGGCACCGTGGTCACCGTGGAGGTAAGTTCAGTGGCCATCGATTGGCAGGGTTCCCGGGGGGTGCAGGTCATTGCGCGCGACATCACCGGGCGCAAGCAGGCGGAGGAGGCGCTGCGGGAACACGAACACAAATACCGCAATATCTTTGAGAATATACAGGATGTGTACTACGAGGCATCGATCGACGGTACGATCCTCGAATTGAGCCCTTCCATCGAGAACATGTCGAAAGGACAGTATCACAGGGACGATCTGATTGGAAAGTCGATGTACGATTTCTATGGCGCCGGGGAGCGGCCGGCTCTTCTGTCGGCACTGAAGGAACGAGGAAGTGTCGCGGAATTCGAAGTAACGCTCAGGAATCGTGACGGCTCATTGATTCCATGTTCTCTTTCATCAACGATCCAGTTCAATGCTCAGGGGATCCCGCAGACAATCATAGGGAGCCTGCGCAACATCACCGAGCGCAAGCGGGCGGAGGAGGTGGTCCGGGACTCCGAAGAGAGATTTCGCATGGTGTTCGAAAACGTGTTTGACGGTATCAGCATTTACAGCGAAAACTCTGATCCCTCAAAGAGAAGACTCGTCGAGTGTAACTCCCGGTACGCCGCAATGGCGGGGCGAAGTCGCGACGAACTGATGAAGCTCGGAAGCACGCAAGGCCTGCAGATAACGCTCGAAGACACGGCAAACAGCAGGCGGCTGGAATCCCTGAACATCGGAACGGCATATCAGGGCTCCTTTTCGTGGATCAGGCCGGATGGAAAAGACAACATCATTGAGTATGTGGGGATGCCGATCACATGGCGGGGAGAGTCATACTCGATCGGCATCGATCGCGATGTTACCGACCGCAGGAAGGCGGAGCGGGAGGTCAGGCTCATGGCGCAGACGCTCGCGTCCGTACGTGACTGTATCACCATTACCGATCTCGAGGATAGATTCCTCTTTGTCAACGACGCATTTCGAAGCACCTATGGATACACCTCAGAGGAGTTGCTGGGAAAAAATATTTCCATTTTGAGATCACCCCGCTCTCCGGGGGCGATTGGCGATCAAATCATCCACGACACCTCGGGCGGAGGATGGCACGGCGAAATTCTGAACCGCCGGAAGGACGGGAGCGATTTCCCCGTGGAGCTCTGGACCTCGGTTGTCAAAGACGAAGCGGGGACGCCGGTGGCGCTTGTCGGGGTGGCACGAAACATTACTGACCGCAAAGCGGCGGAGGAACACCTCAGGCAGAGCGAGGAACAATTCCGTCTGATCGCGGAGAATGTCGCGGACATGATCGCGGTGCTGGACCTGGACGGCAGGCGGATCTACAACAGCCCCTCGTACAGGAGCATTCTGGGGGACCCGGAGGCATTGAAGGCGACAGACGGATTTCAGGAGATCCATCCGGAAGACCGTGAAAGGGTAAAGCAGGTGTTTCAGGAGACCGCCAGGACGGGGATCGGACAACGGCTCGAATACCGGTTCCTGCTCGCGGATGGGTCCGTGCGGACCATCGACTCGAAAGGGAGCGTGATCAGGGACAGTGACGGCAAGATCTCCCGGATCATCGTGGTCTCCCGCGATGTGACAGAGGAGAAGATGCTCGCGACACAATTCCTGCGGTCCCAGCGGATGGAGAGCATCGGCACGCTCGCCGGCGGCATTGCCCATGACCTCAACAATGTTCTGGCGCCGATCATGATGGCGATCGAGGTGCTGCGGGGAAAGATATCCGACCAGGGGGGGCAGAGAATCCTCAACACGATCGAGACATCGGCACGGCGCGGCGCGGATATTGTCCGGCAGGTGCTGGCATTCGGTCGCGGGGTCAAGGGCGAACGCATTCTCGTGCAGCTCAAGCACGTCGTCAACGAAGTCGCCAAGATCGCCGGCGAGACATTCCCAAAATCGATCGAGATCAAGACCGATATTCCGCGGGATCTCTGGACAGTCCTGGCCGACCCGACACAGATGCATCAGGTGCTCCTGAACATGCTTGTCAACGCGCGGGACGCCATGCCCAAAGGAGGGACACTTACCGTGTCGGCGGGGAACATTGAGCTGGACGACAGTTACTCGCGTATGCATCTCGATGCCAAACCGGGGCCGTATGTTTCCCTGGCGATTACGGATACGGGGACCGGAATCCCTGCGGCTATCCGGGAGAAGATATTCGAGCCCTTCTTCACGACGAAGGAAATCGGCATGGGGACAGGGCTCGGCCTTTCAACCACGCTTGCCATCGTCAGGAGCCACGGAGGCTTCATCAACCTGGATAGCGACGTGGGGAAGGGGACGACGTTCAGGATATACATCCCGGCGACGGGAAGGGGTTCTCCGGCACCGGCGGCGATCGCAGAAGCGGAACTCCCGACGGGAAACGGCGAGCTGGTCCTCATCGTCGACGATGAAGCCGCCATCCGGGAGATCACAAAGGAAACCCTGCAGGCCTACGGCTACAAAGCCATGACGGCGAGCGACGGGGCGGAAGGGGTCGCGATCTTTGCTGAAAACAAGGAGAATATCAAGGTCGTGATCACGGACATCATGATGCCCGTCATGGACGGGACGGCCGCCATCCTCGTGCTCAGAAAGATAAATCCGGATGTGAAGATCATAGCGGCGAGCGGACTGACCGCCAGGGAGCAGATCAAAACCCCGTCGGAATCCGACGTTCAGGCATTCCTGACGAAGCCGTACACGGCAGAGAAGTTGCTCAAGGCGCTGGCAGCGGTGCTGCGATGAATCCGAACGCCGCAGGAGGACCGAGGGACGCCCGGGTCATCTGCTCGCTCTCCCGACATTTTCCAGATGCACCGGCCCCTCCGGCAGCCGCCCCTCAAGTCTTTTCCCGTTGGAGAGAACAACGCGGAACGCATGAGTGTTTCCCGGCGCTCCCCTCCCCCTGAAACCGTCTATCGAGGCTCCATCGAACTCCCGGATTTCGAGGCCGTGCGTAAAAAACGGTTGTTTCACCGGGTCCCACGAGACTTCGACGTCCCTGATACGGAAGTCGCGGACGTACTGCGCGTAGAGGCCGGGGATGTCGTGCGAGAAGAGCTGGAGTTTCTGATCCAGGACCGGGCGGAGGTCGAAGTTTCCTCCCGCGACGTCGCCCAGCGGGCTCTCGGCGATGTGAAGCGACACATCCTCGAACGAGACGTTTTCAATGACGTTCTCTTCCGTTCCGTAGACGACGATCCCCGACTCACTCCTGCAGATGATATGCTGGAATTTCACATTGTGAATGCGGCCGAGCTTCACGTCCTTCGTCAGCCGGACCGCGGAGATATGGATCGGCTCACCGTTCCCCCACCAGTCACCGGTATGGAGCCGCGTCTCAATCACGATGTTCGTGAATGTGACGTTCTCTATCGACCCCTCATCCCGGGCGAATATGCCGATCCCCCGGTTGGAATCATGTATGGTGAGATTGCTGAACGTGTAGTTCCTCATCGNNGAGACCATCGTGCAGTTCGTGACATTGATGTTCTCGGAAGGATGTCTCCGTCCCCTGTATCCGGGGAGATTGAAATGATGGCTGTAGCCGGTGAAGACCAGGCAGTCATCACCCGTGCGGATGTCGCAGTCGGAGACGAGGACGTTGCTGCATGACGTAAAATCAGCCCCGTCGTTGTTGGGGACGAGCAGATTGCACCAGATTCTTACGCCGGACATCAGGACGCCGTCACAGTCGGCACAGTGCATCGTCCAGAAGGGGGAGTTCGCGATCACCACGTCCCGGAGGACAACGTTGCGGCACCCGGAGAATATGATCATCTGGAAGGGGCGTTCTAGGGGGACCGCAGGGCCGTCACCGATGCCGGCGGACACTTCGCGGAAACGTCCCTTCTGGCGGGTCCACGCTGAGCCGGCGCTGTCGATCTTTTTCGCCCGGGAGAGATCCATGAAGGCATCACCGCTCCCGTCGATTGTCCCCGGCCCCGTGATCGTGACGTTCTCCGCGTCCTCCGTAAACAAGAGCCCGGCGGGCTTCCCGTCAAGAGAATAGTCGCCCAGCCGTTCGCTCCCCTTCAGCACGGCACCGCTCTGGAGAGAGAGGTGGACGTTGCTCCGGAGGCGGAGCGTCCCGGTCAGGAAGACGCCGGAGGGGACGACAACGGTCCCGCCGTGCCGCACGGCGCATGTGTCTATCAGCCTCTGTATCGCGGCAGTATTGAGTGTCCTGCCGTCACCCACCGCCCCGTATTCTGTAACGCTGAAGACGGCGGATCCCGCGGATGCCGCAGGCCCGCACAGGAACACGAGAAGAGAGAGCGCGAGAACGGAGCGTTTCATGTCGGGATCTCCTTTTTCATGTGGCGGAACGCCCGGACGAGGGGAGCACTTCCCCCCGGGCCACCTCGCGGGCGAGAAGGATGAAGACCGGGAGATATTCGATAAGGAGGATCAGAGGCCGGTCGATCCACTCACCGTAGGCCCTGTACTGGTAGACCACCACGTTCGCCAGAACCGAGGTGCCGAGGAAAACGAACACGCCCGGCGACCAGCGCAGCGCCAGGAGCGCCGCGAGCCACGTGAGGTACCAGGGATGAACCACGGGAGAGAGGAGAATGAAAATGACGAACCCCCAGAACACTTTCTCGAGGAGCGGGCGGTCGATGAGCGCGAGGGCTCCGAGGGAGAGTACAATCAGTATCCCGCTCACAATATGGGCAGCCTCGTTGGATCCCGTCAGGAAGTAGGTGACGGAGAAAATGCTCCCGTTGAATTCCCAGCGTGATCCGAATGTCGTCAGCGACTGGACAACCCCCCAGGAAGGCTCGAAATACAACAGGGCGCCCGTCAGGACCATGAGCAGGGGCACGGCCGGTATCAGGAAGCGCCTGAACCCTTTGAGATGCCCGGCGAGGAGGGGGAGGACGAGAAGAGGAACAAGCTTCGCAAGAGCGCTCAAGCCGATCGCGATCGCTCCGCGCAGGGACCTCCTCGTGGAGAGAAAATAGAGGCCCAGAACGAGGAAAGGAATGCCGAGCGCATCGATGTGCCCGTCGAGCGCGAAGTAAAGGACCGGGAGCGGACACCAGGCATACAGGAGCACAGGGACCACCGGGTCCTCACGTCTGCGGACGAACATCCAGATGAACAACATCGTCAGGCAATCCAGGACTGTCAGGAGGAGCTTCATCCCCCGGAGCGAGTCGCCGAAGAGCACATGTGAAAGGAGGAACAGGAGCTGCGCAAGCGCCGGGTAGAGGCTTCTGAGCTCCGGGTGGTTGACGTTCGACGGAAGCACCGCTGTCGCCAGGCCGGACAGATGCGGATCAGTCGGAGTATAGGCAAACGGATTGATCCCCGCAGCGGCCACCTTTCCGTCCCAGAGGTACCGGTAGATGTCGTCCGAACCTATGACGCCGTGCGGCACCAGCGTCAGGCGGAAGAGGACGCCGAATGCTGCAATGAGCATGAGCACGCTGCGCCCGGCAGGCTCGTGTTCTTTCCGCAGGCGAGCGATGAGAATGGAAAGGAGGAGAAACGTCGCCACATTGACCGCGATGAACACGAGCACTTCCGCCGGCCCGGGTGAAGCCAGATAGAAGGTCAGGAAACAGAGCTCCATGAGCACGCCGATCGCGATGAGGAGGCCTGTGGCGCGGGTCCGTGCCATTTCATCCCCCACGGGCAGCCGCGTTCGTGATCATCACCTTCACGACCCCCTCACCGTAGAGGGCATTGAGCGCGAATGCCGCCGGGAGTTCGGCGAGCGGGAACCTGTGCGTGATGAGGCTCCCGAGATCGACATGCTTCATCTGCACCAGGCGGATTGCCCCCGGGTAGGTGTGCTTCATGCGCCGCGAGAAGTGGAACGACAGCTCCTTTCTCCGGGCCGTCGAATGGTCAAGAGAGAGCCGGTTGTCACCCGGTATGCCGACGAGCACGACCCGGCCCCCCGGGACCGTGCACTCGGCGGCGTTCTGCACGCTCGTATCCGCCCATGCGGCCTCGATTGCGACGTCCACTCCCCTTCCACCGGTCTTTCTCATGATGAAAGGGACGGGGTCGACGGCGGGGTCCACGGGGATCCCTCCGAAACGCTGCGCAAGGGAGAGCCGCCAGGGAAGAGGCTCGACAACGTACACAGACGCCGCCCCCGCGTTCCGCGCGAGCTGGAGTATCAGCAGTCCGATGGGACCGGCGCCGTAGAGAGCGACCGTGTCTCCCCTCATGATCCGGCAAAGATCGACGGCATGCATCGCGACTCCGAGGGGTTCAAGCATCGCACCCCCCTCATCGTCAATGCCGGGGGGAAGTATGAAACAGGATCGGGCCGGCGAGAGGAGCATCTCGCGGAAGCAGCCGTCGTCCGGAGAGAGTCCGCAGAAGTGCAGCGACCGGCAGATGTGCGTATCCCCCCTGAGGCACATCTCGCACTTCAGGCAGGGTGTGGCCGGATCGACTGCGACGCGGAGGCCGGCGATGAGCGGGCGTCCGTCTCCGGCCAGGGCATCCTTCGGGCACTGCGAGACGACCCCGGCAAACTCGTGTCCGAGGACGAGCGGGACTGACACGTGCGTGTCGCCGATGCGCGCGTGATTGTACGAGTGGAGATCGCTTCCGCAGATGCCGGCTGCGGTGACGCGGATGAGGACCTCGCCTGGACCGGGAGGGGGAGGATCGGGGAGATCCTCCACTCNNGAGATGTCCCGGATGCCGATCAGGTTCATTGCATCGAAGAGCGTGCGCCCTGAATGAGCGAACGCGACGGCGGTATGGTGCGGGAAGCGCTTCCCGACGAGGACATGCCGGTAGAATCTTCCCATTTCCCTTACGGCAAAGACGGCGATACAGCCGAAGGATTTGGGGTCGATATTCAGTATCTCCCCCTGCGCGACATAGGCCCTGAGCTCCGATTCCGGCGTCCCCTGGATCCGGAAGAGCGTGATCTCCCCGGGCTTGATGGTCCCCTCGAGCGTCCCCCTCGTGATATCCGGATCTTTGCCGGGCTCCATCAGACGGTGCATGATCAGCTGGTACTTGAGGATCGGGGACGCCATGCATGTGGACGAGGTGTTCCCGCAATGGAACCCCATGAAGAGCTCGTGGTTCGCATAGTTTCGTACTCCCGCGCCCGCTTCCGCATACATGTCGCCGGGAACGGTGTTGTTGATGTCCAGTATCGCGGCCGGCGTCTCCGTGGCACAGGAACATATGTACTCGCTCAGGGCACCGTAGATGTCGGATTCGCATGAGATCGGGATCCCCCGCGTCGCCAGACGGGAGTTGATGAAGCAGGGGACGAACCCGAAGAACTTCTCGAACGAGGGCCAGCATTTGTTGGCGAACACGGCGTAGTTCGATGCGCCGAGATTTTTCTCCATGAAGTCGAGGAGCGCGATCTCGAATTGCGCGAGCCCGTGCAGGAGGTCAGGGTACGTGTTCCCTTTTCCAAGCTCCTTCGCCATGTCCTCCGCGACACCGGGAATCCTGGGATCCCCCTTTTTCGAGAGGAATATGTCGTACATGTCGAGCTCGCTGTTCTCCATGATCTCCACCCCCATGTCGAAGAGCGGCTTGATCGGGGCATGGCAGGTGAGGAAATCGAACGGGCGCGGGCCGAACGAGAAAATCTTGAGGTGCTTGAGCCCGGTGAAAATGCGGGCGACGGGGATGAACTCGCGGATCATCGAGGCGACCTCGGCGGGCGTCCCGACGGGGTTTTCCGGGATGTGGACGCGGAGCGACCGGAGGCCCAGGTTGTATGATGCGGAGAGGAGACCGCAATATGCGTCACCTCTCCCGTTGAAGAGGTCTTTGCCGCTTTCCTCGGCCGCCGCCGCCACCATGACCGGCCCGCCGAACCTCTGCGCGAGGAGCGTGGCCGGGCCCTCAGGCCCGAAGTTCCCCAGGTAGACAACGAGGGCGTCGATCTTTTTGACACGGATCTCTTCGAGCGCTTTGAGAACGTCGGCGTCGTTCTCGACCACCGTTTCCAGTTCCACCACGGGAATCCTCCCCGCAGCACAGGCCCCTGCCACAAGGGCGCGCCGTTTCTTTGAAAGCTCGAGCGGGAAGCAGTCCCTGCTGACTGCAAGGAGGCCCATGACATTGGAGGGAATGTTGTTCATTGTGTGTCTCCTTTTTTCGACCCGGAACCGGTCTGTCCGTAGTAGGAATCCGGTCCGTGCTTGCGCTGAAAATGCCTTTCGATCAACGAGCGCCTGAGCCGGGGGGCCCGCGGGTTGATCTGAAGCGTGAGGTACGAGGTTTTCGAGAGCTCTTCGAGCATGAGGCTGTGATAGACCGCTTTCTCAGGCGTCGCCCCCCATGCAAACGGGCCGTGACCGGCGACGAGGACCATGGGCACATCCTCGTACGACCTCCGGGCGAACGTGCTCACGATGATGTTCCCGGTCTCTTCTTCGTAATCACCCCTGATCATTCTGTCGGTCATCTGCTTCGTACAGGGGATGTCCGCCGGGAGGTGGTCTGCATGCGTGGTCCCCAGGATCGGAACGGGCCTGCCGGCCTGCGCCCATGCCACCGCGTACGGAGAATGCGTATGGACGACACCCCCTATCATGCCGAAGCTGCGGTACAGGAGTGTGTGCGTCCTGGTGTCGGATGACGGGCGGAGCGTTCCGTCCACGACCGTGTTGTCAAGGGCAACCACGACCATCATGTCCGGCCGGAGCTCGCCGTACGGGACACCACTGGGTTTGATGGCAATGACACCGAGCCCCCGGTCCACGGCGCTGGCGTTGCCGAACGTGTGCAGTGCAAGCCCAAGCTTCGGCAATTCCATGTTGCACCGCCAGGCGATCTCCCTCAATTCCCGGTATCCGTTCATTGCGTCCTCCGCGGTGCCATCGTTTCGTCCTCGACGAAGGCGGCAAGCGAGCAGTACCGCTCGTAGAGGTGCGCATACATCCGCGCGTGCTCCGCACGGGGTGTGTATTCACGCTCCCATCCGCTTTCCATCGCCTTCATGGAGTCGCCGAGCGTGGGGTAGAGGCCGGCAACGACCCCGGCGAACATTGCGGCGCCGAGCGCGCAGGTCTGCTCGGCGCGGGGGACCCGGATGGGAACGTTCATGACATCAGCAACGATCTGCATTATGAACGGTGATTTCTTCGCCACCCCCCCGAGCGCGATCACGCCTCTGATCGGCACACCTTCCCGACGGAACCTGTCCGCGATCGCCTTCGCGCCGAATGCGGTCGCTTCGACAAGGGCGCGGAATATCCTCGGTGCGTCACTGCCGAGGCTGAGCCCCGTCACGGCTCCCTTCAGGAGCTGATTGGCATCGGGGGTCCTCCTCCCATTCATCCAGTCGATCGCAAGCACGCCCGTTTCATCCACCGGCAGCCCCTCCGCCTGAGCTGACAACTCTTCGATCAGGCGGTCCGATGCCTCCTCCACCAGGTGCGTCCTCGCGGGCTCGTCCACGAGCGCGGTCCTGCCTATCATGTTCTCCACGGGCCACATCAGCACGGACTTGAACCACGCGTAGATGTCACCGAATGCGGACTGCCCGGCCTCCATCCCCAGCATCCCCGGTATCACGGATCCGTCCACCTGGCCGCATATCCCGCGGACGAGCTTCCCCCCCATCTCGTCCATCGGCGCTACCATCACGTCGCACGTGGATGTCCCCATGATCTTCGTCATCGTATAGGGAGTGATCCCCCCCCCCACCGCCCCCATATGAGCGTCGAAGGCGCCGATGCCGACGCGCACGGTCCCGGGAAGTCCGAGCCGGGAGGACCACTCGGGAGAGAGGACGCCGGCAGACTGATCGCTCGTGTATGTCACGGTGTAGAGGCGGCTCCGGAGGCCCTCCAGAATCGGGTCGAGCCTGACGAGGAACTCCTCGGACGGAAGTCCGCCGAACGATTCGTGCCACATCGCCTTATGGCCCGCGGCGCAGCGGCTCCTCCTGACAGCGAGCGCATCCGTCACTCCGGTGAGGCAGGCCGTGAACCAATCGCAGTGTTCCACCCAACTGAACGCGGCGGAGCGCACTCCCGCGTCCGCGCGGAGCACATGAAGGATCTTCGCCCAGAACCACTCGGAAGAATAGATCCCCCCTTCAAACCTCGTAAAGTCCGTCCCTCCCCAGGTACGGGCAAGGCGGTTGATCTCCCCGGCTTCACGGACCGCGGTATGGTCCTTCCAGAGAACAAACATCGCGTTGGGGTTGGAGCCGAAGTCCTCCCGGAGGGCAAGCGGCGCACCCGCACGGTCCACCGCCACCGGCGTCGATCCCGTCGTATCCACGGAGATCGCCCTGATACCGGCGGCTGTCCACGCGGGCGCGCGCGCGATCGCGTCCCGCATCGAGGCTTCAAACGCCTCGATGTAGTCGAGAGGATGCTGCCGGAACTGGTTGACCGATGCGTCGCAGAAGAGTCCCTTCGACCACCGGGGATAGGGGGCGACGGCGCCGGAGACCTCGGAGCCGTCAGCGGCATCGATGATGACGCACCGGACCGAGTCGGTGCCGAAGTCGACCCCGCAGACGTATGCCTTCCCGTTCACGGCTTCTTCCCCCCCTGCAGGAAGGCCTTCACGTTCGCCTTTGTGATGACGAGCGTCCCGGTGTCGATCGTGCTGGGGAGAGGGATGATGCCGGCCTCACGCCAGTTGCTGACGAGGCGGATGTTGTTGTGCTGGAGGTCGTACAGGAGCTGGAGCCCGACATACGCCATGGTATATGTCCGTTGCGCGATCGATGCTTCGATGAGACCCTGCTCGATATACTGGAGCGTCGTCTCGTTCTTATCCATGGCGATGATCTTCACGACCCCCCCCTTCCCCACCTCGTTCACCGCCACGGCGCAGCCTTCCCCTCCCGCGGCATCGACGCACGCGAACCCCGCCAGGTCGGGATAGGCCTGGAGTATCGAGCGGGCGACCTTTTCCGCCTCCGCGGAAAGCGCCTGGTCGTTGCCTGTTTTGACGATAGAGATCCCGGGGTATCTGGCGAGAGCATCGCGGCATCCTCGTGCCCGACCCTCGAGATTCGATTGCCCGGGGATCATCAGGAGAGCGACCTCCCCTTTTCCCCCGACGGCCCTGGCGAGCAATTCACCGGTCTGGAGACCCGCGTTGTAGTTATCCGTCCCGATGTACGTATAACGCTTGCTTAAGGGGTCGTCGGTATCGATGCAGACGACAGGAACGCCGTTTTCGACCGCGCGGTTGATCATCGGGCGGAGCGCGTCGGAGGCAGGTGCAATCAGTATCCCTGCGGGTTTTCGCGCAAGTACCTGCTCGAACTCAGCGACCTGCATGTTTGGATCGCTCCCCGTGGGGCCGCGGAGTTCAGAGAGCACTCCCAGAAGGCGCGCCTTGTCCTCCAGCCCGAGCCGGGCATCGACCCAGTAGGGATTGCCGACGGATACCCCGATGAACACGTATTCTTCGTTCGCTCCCCCCTGCGGCCCGGATACCGCAGCCTGCCGGCCGGGCGATCCCCATGGCCGGAATATCAGAAGGAGGACGACAACGGCAGCGAGTATGACATTGAGAGCCCTCTCCATGCGTTTTGACCTCGTTGTTGTGAGAAGCGTCAGGAGCCGCCGTGCCCGTTCACGGGTCAACTGATCGAGCATGACGGCCAGTATCAGGATCGTGCCGGAGACTATCCCTTCCGCGTAAAAAGAAATCCTGAGGAACCCCAGGCCGCTCGTGATGATGCTGGTGAGGAGCAGTCCGAGGAATGTGCCGAAAATCGTCCCTCTCCCGCCGGAGAGGCTCGCGCCGCCGACGACGACGGCGGCGATGATCCGGAGCTCCGCCCCGCTCCCGGCGATCGGCGAGGCCGAGCCGGTCTTGGCGGCCGCGATGACACCGCTCAGGGCAGAGAGCGCCCCCGTAAACACGTACATCCAGATGCGAACCCTGTCGACGTTGATCCCGGAGAGCTTCGCCGCCTCCTCGTTCCCCCCCACATAAAAGATCTGGCGGAGGAACCGGGATTTCCTGAGAAGAAGATCAGCGACGACAAGAAATGCAATCATGATGATGACGGGATAAAATATCCCGGCGATCTTCCCCTGTCCCAGCGCAACAAATTCAGGGGGGAACCCCGTAATCGATGCCCCCTGCGTGGCCAGAAGGACAATGCCGCGGATGATCGTCATCGAGCCGAGGGTTGTGACGAACGCGTTGACGCGGACTTTTGTGATGACAAACCCGTTGAACATCCCGATCCCCACCCCGGCCATCACGCTTGCGGCGATCGCAGGGAGGACACCCCAGCCGCTCTGCAGGAGAAGACCGACGACAAGTCCGCCGAAAGCGAACGACGAGCCGACGGAAAGGTCAAACCCTCCCGTGATGATGACGAACGTCATGCCGATCGCGATCAGGCTGTCGAGCGACATCCCGAGAAGTATCGCCTCGAGATTGCCGAGCGAGACAAACCTGCCGTAGCCTCCCGGCTGAAGAAGAGAAAACCCCACCGCCGTCAGAACGACCGCAAGGAAGATCACGAATTCCCTGATTTTCAAGAGCTTTGTCATCATGCTGCACCCGGTTCCTGTGCGTGTTCAAACATAAGCGCGACAACCGCTTCCTCGCTCAAATTCTCCCGGACCTCCCCCATGATCTCCCCGCCCCGGAAGACAACGACCCGGTCGCTCAGGCCGATGATCTCCTGCAGCTCGGAGGAGATCAGTATCACCCCCCCTCCCTTCTCCGCGAACGCGCGGAGCTGTGCATAGATCTCGATTTTCGATCCGATATCGATCCCCCGCGTCGGTTCATCGACTATCAGAACTTCCGGACGGGCGGCAAGGCACTTTGCAAGAACGATCTTCTGCTGGTTGCCACCGGAGAGGGACCCCGCTTCCTGATCGATGGAATTCACCTTGATATCGAGGGTTTCGACCATCCGCCGCGCCAGTTCAGATTCTTTTGCGGATGACATGAGGGCCTTTCCGCTGCACGCGCGGAGCGATGAGACACCCACGTTCATCGCAACGCTCTGACCGAGGAAGAGACCGTGGAGGCGCCTGTCCTCGGGGGCGTACATAATCCCCTCCCGTATCGCATCGGCGGGGCTCCCGATCCGGAGCGTCTTTCCCCCCATGACGGCCCGACCGGAGTCCTTCGGGCCATACCCGAAGAGAGCCTGCATCACCTCTGTCCGTCCCGCGCCGGTAAGGCCGGCAAGCCCCAGGATCTCCCCCTCGTGGACTGTGAGCGCAATGTCCCGGAATCTGCCAAGGGAGGAAAAACCGCTCAGGGCGAGTTTCGGGGGGCCCATCCTTGCCGCTTTCGGGGGGAACACCTGGCTGATCTCACGACCGACCATAGCGCGTATGACCTCGTCCGGCGTCGCCCCGGCCCTCTCGCATGTCATGATATACTCACCGTCGCGGAACACCGTGATCCTGTCCGCGATCCGGAATATCTCATTCATCTTGTGCGACACGAAGATGATCCCGGCGCCGTCATCCCTGAGACGGAGGAGGAGCTGGAACAGCTTCCGCGATTCCCTGTCGTCGAGCGAGGATGTGGGCTCGTCGAGTATGAGGACCCGGGCGCTCACGGAGACGGCCTTGACGATCTCAACGATCTGGCGCTGCGCGACAGAGAGATCCCCGACCGTGTCCCCCGGCTTCAACTGCACGTTGAAGCTCCGGAGGTAGTCGTCGGCAGCACGTTCCATTGTCTTCCGCCTGACAAGGCCGAGCCTGACCGGTTCGCGGTTGACGAATATGTTCTCCGCGACGGTCATGGTGCTGCAGAGGCTCAGCTCCTGGAAGACCGTGCTGATGCCGAGCTCGCGTGCCTGGCGGGGGTTCCCCGGAGCGATCTCCTTCCCATCCAGGAGAACGATCCCCCCGTCACGGCGGAAGACGCCGGCAAGGATCTTGATGAGCGTGGACTTCCCGGCGCCGTTTTCCCCGACGAGTGCATGGATCTCGCCGGAGCGGAGTTCGATGCCGGCATTTCTGAGCGCGCGCGTCGGCCCGAACGATTTCGAGAGCGACCGTGCCTCGAGAAGGAGAGGCAGGCCGGCGTCAGAATCTGATCTGGACATTCGTCTTCCCTGTTTTCACCCCCGGAGGGATTTGCGCAGTGATGAGACCCCCGCTGTACGTGAAGGGAACATCCGTCCCGTTGACGTTCACTCCACGAGGAGCCCGCGGCCCCACTGCGGCGAACTTCCCCCCTT
>PMDK01000266.1 GCA_003154425.1 Ignavibacteriota bacterium | reverse complement strand
ATGATCGCAATCGTGGATGCACTGAAGAGGCTTGCCCGGTAATCGGGCCTCCCGGGGTCTTTCCCCCCCCGCCGGAATGTCCGCTTTCCGGCAAACAATCGCCCTCACCGGTGTGGCTTATCCCCCGGGAGGATCCGGCAGCATATGATGGAATTGAGAGACACTCTTTACACAGCACCCATAATGTGAACACAAATCCATCGGAGGTCGTCCTATGCCCAGAACCATCATTCAGACAGTCAGATTCAGCGCTCCTCCAGAAGAGCTGTTCGCGCTGTACGCCAATTCGCGTCAACACACGGCGGCCACCGGCGCGAACGCTCTGATGAGCAAAAAAGTCGGAGGCAAATGCGGAGCGTTTGGTGGAAGCCTGAAGGGAGTCACGCTCGGTGTAGTCCCGAACCGGGTCTTCGTTCAGACGTGGCGCTCTGACGATTGGGGTCCCGATTTCGCCGATTCGGTTCTCGCCTTCTTCTTCGAGAAAGACGGGAAGGGGGGGAAGGTGACGATGGTTCACGCGAACATCCCGGACGAGCACTATCCCGGCATCAAAACGGGTTGGACGACCTACTACTGGGCTCCCTGGAAGCGATATCTGGCAAAGAGGGGGAAACGGAAGTAGCCTGTATCACACACGCCAGTCCTTCAATCTTCACACACCGGGGGAGCAGATACGACGCTGTTGCACGTCGCTCCGTAGTTCAGTACATTAATAAGATTCCCGTTCCATTGACACAGGCCCCTGATCCGCGTGGATCCGGGGCCTTTTTTTGTCTTCCGCCGGGTGGCGCCGTCAATAGTCTTCAACGCGGCCCAGGACTTTTTCATCCCTCGATATGCCCACGTTGCTCTGTCTTTGCATTCTCGGTCTCATCTTCGTTGGCGATGCTCGTGCTGGGTCTCTCCCGGTTCCATTTGGAGACAATGCGGTGAATGTCGCGCAGGCGGACTCAACACGGATGCCCCGGGTGTACACTACTGTCCGCCTTACGACAAAAAGGCCGTCTATCGATGGAGTGCTCGATGATCCCTGCTGGAACACCGGCACCTGGGCGGGAGACTTCACACAGTGGTATCCGAAAGAGAAGGGGCGGCCGTCGCAGGTGACCGAGCTGAAGATCCTGTATGACGATGAGAACCTCTATGTCGCAATTCGTGCACATGACAACGAACCCGGAAAGATCCTTCCCATCGCCGGCAGACGTGACGAGCAGGTGGGTGACTGCGTGGGGGTGTGCTTTGACAGCTACCACGACCACAGGACCGGATTCGAATTCGACGTTACCGCCGCGGGCCAGAAAATGGATCTTGTCCTGACAAATCCCATGAACCCCGATCTTAACTGGAACCCGGTCTGGTATGCAAAGGCGGGAATCGAAGATTCCGCCTGGGTGGCGGAAATGCAGATTCCTCTGAATCAACTCCGCTTCAGCGACGAGGACACGCAGGTATGGGGATTGCACTGCTGGCGGTGGATTGACCGGCTGAAAGAGGAGGATGATTGGGAAGTGCAGGAACAGAACACTCCGGGGATGCTCTATCTGTTCGGACACCTGAAGGGACTCGAAGGGTTACGGAGGGGTTTGCATGTGGAACTCATGCCGTACGGGCTGGGCAGTCTCAACACATTCGGCATGGAGAAGGGGAACCCGTTCAAAGAAAGCGGGAGATCCTGGTTCGGGAGCGGCGGGCTGGACGGCAAGGTGGGCGTCTCGAGCAATTTCACCGTCGATTTTACTTTCAACCCAGATTTTGGCCAGGTGGAGTCGGACCCTTCAGTCATGAACCTCACTGCCTTCGAGACATTCTATGAAGAAAAGCGCCCATTCTTCCTGGAAGGGAAAAATATCCTGAGTTTTGCCATTGATGACGTGAGTCTGTTCTATACGCGGCGAATCGGGCACCTCGCTGACTACACCCCGCAGGCGGCGGGCAACGAGTTTCTCCAGATGCCGGAACGGACTACGATAATCGATGCCGTCAAGCTCAGTGGCAAAAGCGCCGACGGGCTTTCGGTCGGGATATTGCAGAGTTTCACGTCTGACGCGTGGGCGCGGATCAGCGACGGGGCCGTCGAGCGCCACGTCACGGTCGAGCCGATGACGAACTATGTCGTCGGCCGCGTGCAGAAGGACTTTAACGAAGGGGGCACCGTCGTGGGTGGGATTGCCACCGCCGCGAACCGTTCGATCAGGGACGAGGATCTGCAATTTCTGAGCTCGGGAGCGTACACGGGGGGCGTCGATATGCTCCACTTCTGGAACGACAAAGAGTTCTTCGTGAGTGCCGAGGTCATCGGAAGCTTTATCAACGGAGATCGCAGGGCAATCACGACGCTGCAAATGTCATCTGCGCGCTACTTTCAGAGACCTGACGCCGCCACATCGCGACTCGATACCCTGGCAGAATCACTCGCCGGAACCGGGGGCAAGGTAAGCATCGGGAAGGTGAGCAAGGGATTCTGGCGCTACTCGACTGAGTTCATCTGGCGCTCTCCCGGGCTTGAGTTGAACGATCTGGGGTATATGCAGACCGCCGACGTGATTGAGCAGGAGAATGCCGTCTCCTACGCAATAACCGAACCCGTGTCTCTCTTTAAGGGTTTCTCCGTGGGAGCGTCTCAATCCAACAACTGGGATTTCGCGGGACACTATCTCTCATCCAATGCCGCGCTGTCGCTCTATGCCAGTTTCTTAAACAACTGGACTTTCTCCTCAAACCTCTCCTACACCACGCCTTCTCTCGATTTGCGGCTGCTCCGGGGTGGATTTGCATTGAAAATGCCGTCGAACTACGCCATGAATTTCAGCGTGAGGTCGGACGATTCCAGACCGCTGTTCTTTAATGCCGGACTTGGACTGCAGTCCTGGCAGGAAAATGACGCGCATCTCTTTTCGTTGAAGGCAGGCCTCAGTGTCCGCCCGATGAATACACTGAGCTTCTCATTCAACGCCGAATATTCGGCGAACAGGGACAACCTCCAGTACGTGTCGGCCCTGGAGTATGGCAACACCACGCACTATATTCTTGGCAAGATCGTGCAGCACACTCTTGGGCTGACATTCAGAATTGACTGGAACATCTCGCCCGAACTTTCGATCCAGTACTATGGAAGCCCGTTTGCTTCGGTCGGGGTATATTCCGAGTTCAAGCACGTGACGAATCCACGCTCTGGCGACTACGGACAGCGGTTCGGTCTTTACACTTCCGTGCGGCAGGGGAACGATATTCTCCTCGATGAGAATGGAGACGGGGTGGCTGAGTGCTCGATCACGAGCCCTGATTTTGGCTTCAGCCAGTTTCGGTCGAACCTGGTGTTCCGGTGGGAATACATGCCCGGTTCTCAGATTTACCTCGTGTGGGCAAGTGACGTTACAGGATCCGGCTCCTCGGGGAGTTCACTGCGAGAGTCTCTCCGCGACCTCGGGAATATCTTCCCGAAAAACACTTTTCTGGTCAAAGCCAGCTACTGGTTCTCAATTTGAGTGCGGAATATGAAAATCCTCGCCATCGAAAAAGAAACCGCCGGAACGACTGATGAACAATTCGGCCCTTTGCTCCGTCCGGAAGCCGAACGGGCATGGGAGCTCTATCGCTCGGGTGTCATCCGTGAGCTCTACTTCCGGGCAGACCGCGAAGAGGCAGTCCTGATTCTGGAATGTCGGGACATCGAAGAGGCTTCGCGTGCGCTCGATTCGCTCCCCCTTGTGCACAATGGTCTGATCTCGTTCGATCTGATCCCCCTGGTACCCTATCCGGGGTTCGAACGCCTCTTCCGCCCGCCCCCCTCTTCCATCTGACGGGTATTTCGTCGCCGGTCGGTGAATTTCGTCGCTCTGGTTCTCCATCTGAACATGGACCTCGGGTACATGATCGATGAGACGCTCGCCGAACTTGAATGTACGCTGGATGGATCCACGTTCGTGCGGATTCACCGCTCCTGCATCGTCGATGTGAGCTTCATCCGGGAGCTCGTCCGGGGCCAATCGGCCCTATCGCATGAGGATAAGCTCCCGGACCTTCACGTAGTCTCCCGCCTGCAACCTGTAGAAATATACGCCGCTCGACTTCCCGGCCGCGTTGAAAGTCACCCGGTAGCTTCCGGAAGACTGGATCCCGTCGACAAGCGTTGCCACTTCCTGACCCAGGATGTCGAAGACTCTCAGCGTGACGTGCGCTGCGGCCGGGATTTGATATCCTATCACCGTGGAAGGATTGAACGGATTCGGAAAGTTTTGATCGAGGCCGAAGGAGTGCGCACCGGGGGGCACGGCCGGTATTTCCGTGGATGGGCCCGGTCCTGCAAAGCGGTAGATCGACGCGTTGGTCCCGAATCCGACGATGTAAAGCTCATTCAGCTGGTCCGTGCCGAAAGAGGACATGGAGCCCCCCGAGATGCTGGCCAGCAATGAGTCGGCGGTGATCGTGCCGTTCTCATAGCGGAGCATCCAGATCTTCCCGTTGCCGTAGTCTCCGTACACGTACGCCCCGGTGAGCCACGGTGCCCTGTATCCCCGGTAGACGTAACCTCCGACGATCGCGTCCCCCAGATCGTGCGAGTAGACCTTGATCGGGAGCGTGTAGCCCGCGGTGTCGCATACCGGTGCGATCGGGTTGCAGACCGATCCCTCCATGATCGGCCAGCCGTAATTGAGCCCCTTGTGTATGATGTCAATCTCTTCCCATTGGTCCTGACCGACGTCCCCGCACCAGAGAATTCCCGTCGGCGGGTCGAAGCTCCATCGCCACGGATTGCGCATTCCCCAGGTCCACAGCTCCTTTCTCAGACCTGTGGTATCTGAGACGAGGGGATTATCCGGCGGGATGACGTAGTGAGTTGTTGCCGTCGTGTCGTTGATGTCGATGCGGAGCATCTTGCCGAGG
>PMDK01000229.1:5855-7833 GCA_003154425.1 Ignavibacteriota bacterium | reverse complement strand
TCCTGCTCGGCCAAGCCGGTCGGGTTTTTCGATTCTGTGACAGGCCAGTATCCCCAGAATACACTCTCCATGGACATGGCGGCTGAGGCGTGCGCCAGCCTCTTCTCACTGACAGGGAAGAAAGAATACGTCGATCGGGGGAGCGCGATCCTTGACTATCTCTGCCTCTACCAGCAGGTCTGGAGCCCCCGGTGGCTCTCACGCGAGCTCTTCGGGGGTTTCGGTGTGCAGAACACGGATGCCGAGTGGAGCGACGCGCGGCAGGCGTATTTTGCGATGACGCTCATGGAGTACTACTCGCTGACCGGAAGGAGGGAGTATTTCGAGCGGGGGGTCGCGGCGCTCCGCGCGATGTTCTCGCTGTTCGAGACTGCGGACTCCCCGCGCACCGCGGAGAACTACGGTCACAGCGGGGGGGATGCCCCTGCCGGGGTGACCGGACTCCACTGGGGGACAGGGAGCTCGGTTGTGTCCGTGCATCTTGTGTCGGCGCTCTACGGCGACGCGTATGTGAACGTCCGGGACGGCTGGGGTGCAGGGATCGACGGTTGCAGGATCCCCTCCGTTCGTGCCGATGCGGGTGTCATCCGGTTCGCCCTGCTGGACAACGTCGGTGTGCACCGCACGCTTCACGTGAAATTCGGCTGCATCTCAGGCCCGAGCTACTCGGTCATCGTCAATGATCGTCCGCTCGGACGCTTCAGCCAGGGGGAGCTCGAGAGGGGAATTGACGTCAACGTATGAATCACGCACAGTCACTGGTCCAATGCCCGCAATGAAATACGCACAGGCGCTTTTCATCGTCACATTCCTTGTCGCGGCGACCCCGCCTCTTCTGGCGGGGTCAGGCGCCGGGATAGGCGTCAGCCGTACGGAGTATCTCCATGCGTATGAACAGAGGGCGGAGTACATCGGCTCGTACTACGACACGTCACTGGCCGGGGGCTACTATGCCGCGGCGGCACGGTATGCGCGCGGGAAGGATATCCGCACGGCCGACAGCATGTTCGTGGCCGCACTGAATGTCCCCAGCGGGGACATGTTCTGGATGTTCCCCTGCATCGGGGCGTACCTCCACGGGAAGGACAGGATGTCTCCCGCGACCAGGGCGGTCGTCCGCAATGCCTGGAAAACATACGCGCCGTACAGGGGCGACACGGAGAATCACTGGGCGATGTACTATTCGTCCCTCTTCCTGGCGAGCGAGCAGTGGCCGGGGCTTCCGGGATCCGAATGGTATAACGGGAAGAGCTCCGACGAGAACAGGGCAGATGCGAAAGAGTACATCATCCACTGGATGACGATCGCGACGACGATCGGACAGGGGGAATTCGATTCGCCCGACTATTTCGCGGAGTACGCAATCTCGATGTCGCTCCTGGCCGACTNNCGACGACGATCGGACAGGGGGAATTTGATACGCCGCATTACTTCGCGGAGTATGCGGTCTCGATGTCACTCCTGGCCGACTTTGCGCAGGACCCGGAGATGAAGCAACGGGGGAAGATGATGCTCGACTACCTGCTTGTGGATTTCGCCGATGAGCAGCTCGACGGGCAGTACCTGGGGGGTTTCAGCCGCATCTACCAGCCGGAGGTCTTCAAACCGCTCATGACCCCGGCGTCGGCTTTTGCGTGGCTCTATTTTGGAACAGGCGAGCCTTCCCTCTCGGTGTGGGTCGTCCTGCCCGCCCTCGGTGACTACCGTCTCCCGCAGATCATCTATAACGTTGCGATAGACCGGTCTCACTCCTATGTCGAGCGGGAGAGGAAACGTGTCAGGAACGTCATCCGGTTCGGGAAGGAGAAGAACCCTCCGGTCTACAAGTACACGTACGTGACGAAGGACTACGGGCTCGGCTCGCTCCAGGGAGGGCTCCTCCAGCCGATACAGCAGCACACCTGGGGAGTCCAGTACACGTACGGACGTCCGTACACGACGATATTCGGACTGCATCCCTACTGGTCCAGCTACGAGC
>PMDK01000229.1:0-5786 GCA_003154425.1 Ignavibacteriota bacterium | reverse complement strand
CCTCCGGGTGGATATTCTGCAGGGCCGGGGACACGTACGTCGGCTGGTATCCCCTGGCGGAGGGGGAGTGGATCGAGGAGCACGATACAGCAGGGGAGGCCCCGCCGTATCAGGCGGGGGAGACGAAGAATGCAATCGACAGGAGCAAGGAGACCGGCAACTGGCGCTTCCGCAGCCACGGGCTCCAGAACGGCGAGGTCGTGGAAGTCCGCTCGAAAGACGAGATCGGCTCGTTTGAGAAGTTCTGCGGTGCGCTCCGCGCTCGGAAGCCGAAGGCGATGCTGAAACCCGGTGCCGTCAGCGTCGAGTACACCACGATCGGGAACGACAGGATGAGGTTCAGATTCCCCGGGACACGCACCCTCAACGGCAGGGCGGTCGATCTCACAAGGACCCCGCTGTTCGACGGGCCGTTCCTGCATGCGGACGCCGGCAGCCAGAAACTCTCGATTACGTACGGGAAGCAGAAGCTCGGCCTCGACTTCAAAAAACTGACGATAACAGAATGAACCTCCACTTCAAGAAATGTATAAGGTCGAAATCGGTCCTTCGCGTGGTGTTCCCGCTCGCCGCGACACTCACGCTCCTCCTATCGGCCGCATCCGGAGCTCTGCTGGCGCCGAAGGTGGCGCCACCAGAGGCGCCAGGAGCTCCCCGCCTGTTCGCGGCTGTGTTCATCGTCCGGGGAAGCGTCTCGGGGAATGCCACCGGGGGATATGGCGTCTATGTGAGGGGGGAAGGGGATACCGCCTGGACGCGTATCTCCAGGTCCTACGCGCTGACGTTCGGCCTCGCACTTTTCGACAACGGGCGGACCAGGAGATACTACATAGCCGCCGGAAACGGCGTCCACAGATCGACGGACGGGGGAGTGACATGGAGAATTCTCACGTCATGGCGCACGGAGGAGATCCTCGGCGTGGTCCCCGACCCGGTCGATTCGGCTGTCGTCTACGCCGCGACCCCCTTCGGGGTTTTCAAGACCACCGATGATGGAGCGACATGGGAAAGGAAGATGGCGGGGATCCCGACCTGGTTCGTCCAGCGGATCGTGATGGACATGCGGGACCGGAGGACGCTCTACGCGGCGACGGAGTCAGACCTCTATAGGAGCACCGATGCCGGGGAACACTGGCGGGCCATGGGAGCCGGACTCGGGCAGGTCCTGGCACTTATCCAGCATCCCGTGCACCCCGATGTGATGATCGCTGCCGGCGAGAACAGGGGACTGCGGCGGACGACGGACGGCGGAAAGACCTGGTCCGCCACGCGTGGCCTCGATTCAGCGACCATCTACACTTTCCGCGCATCCCGCACGGGCTCCGAGATATATGCCGCGGGATGGAAGACGGGACTCTGGCGGAGCACCGACGAAGGGCTCTCATGGCGGCAGGTTTGGTCCGCCCCGGGGATCGAAGCGGTCTATTCCCTTTTCGTGTATCCCGCAGATCCGGACCATATCCTCCTTGGGACAGTCGGCCAGGGGATACTCGAGTCGCCCGACCGGGGTGCCACGTGGCGCCCGCTGGGACTGGACGGCGCTCAGGTGAAACAGATCGAACTCTATCCGTAACGTACGCAACCGGCACACCTCCAGCCATAAATCCTCCGGCATGACACAATGCACACAAAGAGATTCGCACAGGCGCTCCTCGTTCTCGCACTCGTCGTCGCGGGGCAGTCTCCGGCGCAGAAATCCACAGTATTCGCCCCCGTGACCGCGACGCGGCTCTTCGTCGTGGGGGCTGCCAACCCGCAGACGGGTGTCTTTGTCCAACATCCCGGCGACGACACGGTCTGGTCCCACGCCGGGTCAAAGACGATCCGTGCCTTCGGCGTCGCCCTCTCCCCCGGATCGAAAGGGCGTGTCATGTATATCGCCGCGGGGAACGGCGTGCATCTCTCGCGGGACGGTGGACGCACATGGAAGATAACGACCGGATGGAGGATCACGGAGGTGATGTGCGTCGTCCCCGACCCGCTGGACACGAACACGGTGTATTGCTCCACCCCCTACGGCATATTCAAGACACGCGACGGGTGTGCAACGTGGGAGGAGATGAACAACGGGCTGACGTCACTTTTTACCCCCTCTCTTGTAGTGGGAAAGGGGGGGCGCCTCTTCTGCGTCACGGAGGACGGGCTGTTCGCGAGCGGTGACGGTGCACGGCACTGGGAGAGGATGGGCCTGAGCGTCTCCGGCACGCGGGTGGTCGCGCAGAGTCCCGCCGACGATTCCTTTCTCATCGCCGGGACGGAGAGCTACGGGCTGTATGTGTCGCACGACGGGGGGAAGATCTGGGCGCGCAGCGAGTCGGGTGTGGACCATATGACGTTCTATGCCGTTGCATTCGATCCGGTGGACCCGCAGATCGTCTACGCGGGGGGATACGTCACGGGAGTGTACAAGTCGGTGGACGGGGCAAAGAGCTGGAAACGGATGAACGAAGGGCTCGGGAATCTGAATGTCCACGGGATCGCCGTCGACCCGGTGGACCACGGCAGGGTGTACGCAGCCACGTTATGGGGCGGGGTGTTCAGCTCCGGGGACGGCGGGGCGACCTGGAAGAGCGCGGGACTGAGCGGCTCGCAGGTATGGAACATTGTCATTAACTTATTCTGATTGGAACAGACTCATGAAACGAATCACTCTTGCCCTGATCCTCTGTGCGTGGATCGCCCCTGCCCCGCCTCTTGTGGCGGGGTCCGGGACGAACGTCAGCCGCCGGGAGTATCTGCAGGCCTATGAACAGAGAGCACAGTACGTCTGCTCGTACTACGACACCTCACTGGCCGGGGGCTACTATGCCGCGGCGGCCCGGTATGCGCATGGGAAGGACATCCCCGCGGCGGACAGCATGTTTGTCGCGGTGCTCAAAGAGCCCCGGGGGGACATGTTCTGGATGTTCCCCTGCATCGGGGCGTACCTTCACGGGAAGGACAGGATGTCTCCCGCGACCAGGGCGGTCGTCCGCAACGCGTGGAAGACGTACGCGCCGTACAGGGGGGATACGGAAAATCACTGGGCGATGTACTACTCGACGCTTTTCCTCGCCTCAGAGCAATGGCCGGGTCTCCCGGGATCCGAATGGTACAACGGGAANNTCTCGATGTCGCTCCTGGCCGACTTTGCGCAGGATCCGGAGATGAAACAGCGGGGAAAAATGATGTTCGACTACCTGCTTGTGGATTTCGCCGACGAACAACTCGACGGGCAGTACCTGGGAGGCTTCAGCCGCATCTACCAGCCGGCGGTCTACAAGCCGCTCCTCTCTCCGGCCTCTGCCTATGCGTGGCTGTATTTTGGAACGGGGGAACCGTCCCAGTCGGGCTGGGTCCTCCTTCCGGCGCTCGGGGGATACCGTCTCCCGCAGATCATCTATAACGTTGCGATAGACCGGTCTCACTCCTATGTCGAGCGGGAGAGGAAACGTGTCAGAAACGTCATCCGGTTCGGGAAGGAGAAAAACCCCCCGGTGTACAAATACACGTACGTGACGAAAGACTACGGCCTCGGTTCGCTCCAGGGAGGGCTCCTCCAGCCGATACAGCAGCACACCTGGGGAGTCCGGTACACGTACGGACGTCCGTACACGACGATATTCGGGCTTCATCCCTACTGGTCCAGTTACGAGCTCGGCATGTTCTTCCCCGNNCCGTTCGAGAGGACGTTCCAGAACAGGAACACGCTCCTGGTCCTCTACGACATCGAGCCCGGGACGATGACCGAGCACATCGACGGGTTCTTCCCGCGCAATCTCCAGGAACGGCTCATCGATCCCTCCGGGTGGATATTCTGCAGGGCGGGGGACACGTACGTCGGCTGGTATCCCCTGGCAAAGGGGGAGTGGATCGAGGAGCATGACACTCCCGGGCAGGCGAAGAACGCGATCGGCAGGCCGGAGGACATCGACAGGACGAAGGAGACCGGCAACTGGCGGTTCCGCAGCCACGGGCTCCAGAACGGCGAAGTCGTGGAAGTCCGGTCGAAAGACGAGATCGGCTCGTTTGAGAAGTTCTGCGGTGCGCTCCGCGCGCGAAAGCCGAAGGCGGTGCTGAAGCACGGCAATGTGAGCGTCGAGTACACCACGATCGGGAACGACAGGATGAGGTTCAGATTCCCCGGGACACGCACCCTCAACGGCAAGGCGGTCGATCTCACAAGGACCCCGCTGTTCGACGGGCCGTTCCTGCATGCGGACGCCGGCAGCCAGAAACTCTCGATTACGTACGGGAAGCAGAAGCTCGGCCTCGACTTCAAAAAACTGACGATAACCGAATGAACCTTCCTCCCCCCTCATCGGTGCGGGACCTGGACGCCGTCGTTGCCGGCCTATCCGTCGTGGACGTCATCGGCCGCCCCGTCAATCTGCGAAGGCCGCCGAAGCCCGGCGGGTTGCAGTCGATCGGCTCTATCATGATGACGACGGGAGGAAATGTTCCGAACGTGGGAATCGACCTGGCGAAGCTCGGTTTCCGGGTCGGGGCGGTGACGCGGGTGGGGAATGACACGTTCGGCGGGTTCCTCAGGAGCCAGCTCGAAATGCACGGCATTGCCTCCGCAGGGCTCATCCTCGACGACACACGACAGACCTCGTCGACGATTGTCGGCGTGGAGAGGAATGGAGAGAGGACGTTTTTCCACGCGCGCGGGTGCATGGCGAATTTCCGCGTCGAGGATCTGCTCACGCACATCGACGTCATCCGCCGCGGGAGGATTCTCGTTTTCGGCTACTACGGGCTTCTGCCGGAATGCGACAGGCACCTCGGGAGGTTGTTCCGGGCGATCCACGTGAAGACCGGCATCCCGGTGCTCCTCGACACCGCAGGCGCTCCCGCGCGGGACGACAGGTTGCTCCGGTCGTTCCTCCCGCATGTGGACTACTTCGTTCCCAGTTTCGACGAAGCCGCTCTCATCACCGGAGAGGCGTCTCCCGCGCGGATCGTGGCGGCGCTCGCGGATGCCGGCGCCTCCGGGGTCGTCGGCGTCAAACTCGGCTCGGACGGCTGCTATCTTTCGTGGCGCGGGAAAGCGAGGCGGATACCGGCGCGCAAAGTCCGGCGTGTCATTGACGCCACGGGGGCGGGGGATGCGTTTGTCGCGGGGTTCGTCGCCGGGCTGATCACGGGGGCGGACCCGTTTGACGCGGCAACGCTGGGGAATGCGGTGGCGGCATCGAGCCTCTCCGCAGTTGGTGCATCGACGGCGATCCGGCCTGTAAAGGAGTATCGCAAATCATGAAACCGACATATCATATCGTTTCCCACTCCCACTGGGACAGGGAATGGTACAAGAGCTTCGAGCAGTTCCGCGCGATGCTCGTGGACATGATCGACGACCTTCTCGATCTGCTCCGGCGCGACGGGGAATTCCGTCACTTCACGCTCGACGGACAGACCGTCGTTCTCGAGGACTACCTCGCTGTCCGTCCCGGGAAGCGCGAAAAGATCCGGCGGCTGGTCGGCGAAGGACGCATCGTCACGGGTCCGTGGTACGTCCTCCCCGACGAGTTCCTTGTCAGCGGGGAATCGACGGTGCGCAACCTCATGACGGGGACGCGCATGGCAGCCTCGTTCGGCAAGACGATGACCGTGGGGTACATCCCTGATTCGTTCGGCCACATCGCCATGATGCCGGCAATACTCCGGGGGTTCGGCATCGGGACCGCGCTCGTCTACAGGGGGTTTGGCGGGGAACCGGGCGAGCAGACGTCCGAGTACTGGTGGAAGGCCCCCGACGGCACCCGGGCGCTTCTTATCCATCTCTTCCGGCACGGCTACAGCGC
>PMDK01000186.1 GCA_003154425.1 Ignavibacteriota bacterium | reverse complement strand
AGATCCGCCATGCCACGGGGAACGCCCGTTCATTTGCCGATGTGATGAGAGAGATGTACAGGCGATTCCCGAGAGACGGCCCCGGCTACACAAACGCCGATGTCCGGAGCGTCACGGACGAGATAGGGGGGGAGGGGGTGAAGGGAGTCTTTGATTCGCTCATCAACGGCACCGGTTCGATCGACTGGGAGCGGGTTCTTGGCTACGCGGGGCTCGAGCTCGTCGCTTCTGATGGGGCACCCGGGGTCTGGACCGGAATGGACCTCTCCGAATACGGCGGGCGGACCCGGATCACGCGTGTCATCGCCGGTTCACCTTCCTCCGCGGCGGGACTCGATANNTCGATATCGGAGACGAGGTGGTGGCAATGGACGGGCGCAGGATCACGGCTTCCGGACTTCGCGAGCGGCTGAAGGATCTTGCACCCGGCGGGTCGATACACCTGAGCGTGTTCCGGCGGGACAGGTTGCGTGATTTCATTGTGAAACTCGAGAAACCCGGCGTTACGCCGTACCGGGTCCGGCAGTTCGAGAACATGACGCCGCAGCAGAAAGCGATACTCGATGCCTGGCTCCCGGACGGGGGCTCATGATCGTTTCGGCGTGTTCAAGCGCCTCCGTCCGAACACGGGGGCGTCGCATGACGTGCGCTTCGCCCCCCCTCGCGGGCCTTCTCCTTTCCATCGTCTGCCTGGCCTGCAACCACCCGGCGCAGTACCTCCCTCCCATCCTTGAGGCTGACCCCCGGAATTTCGCATGGACGATCGACACGATTGCCTTGCCGGGGAGTCCGGCGACGCTCATGAAAAGCATCTGGGGATCGTCTGTGCGGGATGTCTATATTGTCGGCCACAACGATCTCCCGGCGGGGACGATGTTCCATTACGACGGGAGTTCCTGGCACCCTGTGAATCTCACCGCTTCGGAAGGAGGAACGATACAGGGGGCCATCGACCTTTCACAGGTCTTCGGCTTCAGCGCGATCGGCATCTTTGCATCCGGTGGAAAGACCTCTCCCGGTTCTCCGCCCGGCATGCCCGCAGGCAGCCTTGTCATTCATTTTGACGGCAAGTTCTGGTCGGAGATGCAGGTTCCCGCCGGAGGGATGCTCCGGGGGATCTGGGGGACGTACAACGGTGAAATGTGGGCCGCGGGAGTCTCGGGCACACTGATCCAATTCATCGCTCTGACCTGGCTCCCCGCCACGTTTGCAGACACAAGCTCATTCGCCGCCATCGGCGGCGTTTCCGCAGACGACGTCTATGCGCTCTCGTACAGGTCCGACGGCGGGATTCATGACACGACATTCCGATACCTGTGGCACTGGAACGGCGGGGTATGGTCGATCGTGGATTCGTTCCCGCAGGTCGCGGGTCATACCGACAGGTTTGGAACGAGGTCAGTCTGGTCGTTGCTCGCGGTAACTTACACGTGCGGCCAGGGCATGTTCAAACGCGACGGATCAGCGTGGGATCTGATCGTCCCCGGCGCGCCGGGTGGATATCTCAATGCGGTCTACGGGACCGCCAACAACTCTCTGTTTGTCGTCGGTGACGGCAGCCTCGTGTACCATGTCAACCCGGCCGGCTGGTACAGGTTTCCTTCGTTCGCCGACCCGGCGGTCAATTACTACGGTGTATGGACCGACGGGCGGGAAGTGTTCATCGTCGGCAACGACGGGAGGAAGACCTACGTCCTCCATGGAAAGTAGCTCCGGCTGTTTCAACAGATCCTCGGGAGCTGCTCACCGGAGAGCATGTCCACCACGCGCGTCCCGCCGATCCGGCTTTTCATGAGTGCGATCCCCGGGTGGTCACCGACCACCTCACCGATGATCGCGGCATCCTTCCCCAGCGGGTGAGACCGCATCTCGTTGAGGACCAGGTCCGCTGATGAGGGTGCGACGAACGCGAGGAGTTTCCCCTCGTTGGCGACGTACAGCGGATCGAAACCGAGTATCTCGCACGCCCCGCGGACATCTTCGCTGATCGGGATGGCTTCTTCCTTCAGCAGTATCCCTTGCCGGGATGACTGGGCGATCTCATTGACCGCGCTCGCCACCCCTCCCCGTGTCGGATCCCGGAGGACGTGCACGTCCTTCCCCGCCTTCAGTATCCGTTCCACGAGTCCGTTCAACGGGGCCGTGTCGCTCCTGATTTCGGTTTCAAATTCGAGGCCTTCCCGCACGGACATGATTGCGATGCCGTGCACGGCGATCGGGCCGTTGACGATGATCTTGTCCCCCGGCCGGGCGTTTTTCGGATCGATTGCCGCTGCGGGGTCGACAACGCCGATGCCCGATGTGGTGATGAATATCCCGTCCCCCTTCCCCCTGTCGACGACTTTGGTGTCCCCCGTTACCAGGCGGACGCCGGCCGCTTCCGCCGCCCCCTTCATGGAGAGAACGATCCTCCACAGGTCGTCCATCGGAAGGCCTTCCTCGATGATGAATGCGGAAGAAAGATACAGGGGTTTCGCGCCGCACATGGCGAGGTCGTTGACAGTCCCGTTCACCGCCAGCTCGCCGATGTCCCCTCCCGGGAAGAATATCGGCTTGATGACGTACGAGTCGGTGGAAAACGCAAACGTCATATTCCCGGCAGGGAATACCGCTCCGTCGTGGAGCGCGCGGAGCATGTCGTTGTCAAACTGGGAAACGAACATTTTCTGGATCAACTGCTGGGTCAGCTTCCCCCCGCCCCCGTGCGCCAGGAGAACGCTTCTGTACTCTGTGATCGGGATCGGGCAGGCGGGCCCTGCCGAGAGGTCAGCGATCTGCTTCACGATTGTCTCTCCATCCTGTACTCCCCGAAATGATAGTACGCTGCGCACGCCCCCTCGGACGAGACCATCGGTGCCCCGAGGGGGTGCTCGGGCGTACATTGCGTGCCGAACGCGGGGCACTCGTTCGGCTTCCTGAGTCCCTGGAGTATCATACCGGCGATGCAGAGAGGGGATTCCTGCGTCCTGATCTCCCCCACGTCGAAGATCTTCTCGGCGTCATACTCCGCATACTCGTCCCGGAGCGCGTAGCCGCTCATCGGGATCTCTCCGATCCCCCGCCATGCCCTGTCGGAAACGCGGAAGACCTCCCTGAGAAGATTCTGCGCCGGCACATTCCCCTCGCGCCGGACCGCGCGGGTGTACTGGTTTTCCACCTGGCTCCGNNGAACCCTGTCACGACGATCGGGACACGGTACCGTTCGGCGAGCGGAACGTACTCCTCGTACCCCATCACCGTGCAGACGTGTCCTGCCGCGAGGAACCCCTGCACCCGGTTTGCGGGGGAGGAGAGTATTGCGCTGATCGCGGGGGGGACGAGCACGAGG
>PMDK01000256.1 GCA_003154425.1 Ignavibacteriota bacterium | reverse complement strand
CGGGAGTATCTGTTCCCGATGTCGATGTACCGGGAAGGGAGTGTCGCCCAGAGCCGCTCGGCGTCTTCGACCTGGAGCAGGAATCCGTATTTCTTCTGAAGGGCGAGTATGGAGCTCATGTCGACCCCGAGATATTCCCGCATTTCAGGGGCGCCGTAGCTGTCGATCGCCGTGACAATGACCTGGAAGCCCGGGTGCGCGGCGGCGATTTCTCCGAACATCGGAAGAAGCTTCTCGTACACCCCCTCGAGGGCCTTCACCCTGTAGTCGACGACGAGCCGGCGTGCGTCCGGATTCACCTTCCAGTAATAGACAGACGTCGAGTCAAGGATCTCGTCGAGCTCGAACCTGTATTTCCTCCTGAAGTCGGCGAGCGCCGAGGGATGCATCGGCGTGAACAGACGAGGATCCTGGAACCCGCGGCCGGATTCGAAGTAGAGCTCGGAGAGGTTTACGCCGTCCCAGTCGAACTGAGAGAGGAGCGTCCGGTACTCCCCGGCCATCGCGCGGAGGCATGCCGTGTCGGTCAGGGCGACCGGATACCGCCAGGAGGCCCGGACGTCGGCGTCATCCACGTTCTTTTCACGCCATTCAGGATGATCGTTCCAGAATTTCTGGCTGACCTGCGGCGGCTCGATCCAGGCATAGACCAGGATGCCGTTGGCGTGGGCCAGGGTGATCAGACGCTGATAGTCGTACGTGTATTTCGGGTACTGATGCCATCCGGAGACGTGCAGGATGCTGACGCCGAGGCGAACCCATTGTTTCACGAGCGCCTCGGTGCTCATCGTGCGGGCCCGGGAGCCCGGCTCAAAGTACACCTCGAGGCGGTCGCGCCGCACCACGGGACCGAGCCGGAAGTACTTCCCGATGTACTCCAGGAGATAGGGATAGAGGCTGTATCCCTCACGTGAGCGCGGGTCGAACCGCGTCGCGAAATAGATGACTTTCCCCCTGCCGAATGACTTCCCAATGGCCAGAGGCGAGTCGGAGTCCTGGTCGACGCAGAAAACCTCGTCGAGACCCTCTGCGTCGAACTTCGTCGCCAGCTCTGCATAACGCCACACGATACGCTCATCCGGGAAGAGGCGGTCCTGGACGTGCGTGACCTTCAGGTGCGTTTCTCCGGAGATGATGCCCAGTTCCCTGGAGAGGTCCGTGGGCATATCGGTGACGACACATCCCCCCTCCCTGACGAACCGGGTGATGGCATCGTAGTCCTCGTCACGGAGCGAATCCACGAACGTGTAGGGAACGAACAGGAGGTTGTACGGACCGGGGCGGACAGTCTGGCCGACGAAGATCGTATCAACGAGGATGTTGACGCTTTTCATGGCCCCGGCAAAGGAGGCCTGGTCGTTGAATGCCGACCCCTCCGCGAACTGGTTCCAGAGTATGGCCACACGGGCTTCCTGCCACGATTCCTCCTGCCCGGTCAGGTGTTCATACATCCTCCCCGCGCCGCTGAACACGCGTTCGGCCAGCGACGGGCTCTTCTCCCTGATTTCCGCCGGCTCGGCCTTGTATGTCTGTCCCGGCTCCAGCGTGATGTGGCGCGTGACAGTCCCCTTGATCCGTTTTTCGGAGGTCGTCGTCGCGACGATTTCCCCGTTCCGGTCGAACGTGGTCTCCTGCAGGTACTGGTCGTCGAGCGTGAGCGTGTAATCCTGGGAGCCGCACAGGATGATGCGGTCTTTCATCCTGACCCAGTGCGCGAGGTCCTTCACGTCCATGTAGGTGTAGCCGAGCGCCTGCACGCCGTCCACGATCTCTTTCAGCAGTCCGAGGTCGACGAACGCATGAAAGAAGTTGGAAGCAAACCCGTCGCGCACAGCCAGGTTGACCTTTGCCGCGGCGATGATATGCTGCACGGCCGCCTCCCCGACGGCGGGATCGGGGTCGAGCGGGACATACCCCAGGTTCTCCGGGATGATGCGCTGCCCGTACAGGTCTTTGTTTATCATGTAGGGAAAATACTGCCCCGCATCGGCGTCCTCGATCGCCAGCCGCTGCTCCATGGCGGTGCTGAAGTACTTGCTGACCGTCTCGTAGAGTTTCATCGAGGCCGTGTAGTGAGGTGTTTCCCATACCAGCGGATAGAGGCCGTTCTTCATGAACTCCTGAATCCCCATGTCGAGCTTGTGCGCGATCCCCTCGGCGGTTTCCTCCCTGACCGGTTTGTTCGTGGTTTCGTCCCAGAATTCGTAATCCACCGCCGTGATGCCCCGGTACTGGTGCGTGATTCCGTGCATCACAATCGTGCCGCCGTTCTGCACCATGTATTTGAGGGCGTCAACGAGGTCGGGCCTGTCGGAAAGACTGATCCTGATCCCCTCGCCGGGACTGACGTAGAAGGGGATGACACCGACAAGGAAGGGGATATTGCGCGAGGAGAGAATGTCGGCGATCTCCCGGAGCTTCGCGGGGTTCTCCAGCGGATTGACGTCTTCAATCCGTATCAGCGCAGTGTGCGATGATTCGTGAGGCTGCCGGAGGAGATCGTGGAGCATGTCGGCGAAGTACAGGTACCGGTCGGTCTCCGTCGCCGAGGCAAACGGACAGTCCGCGATATACATGAGATTCGCCGAGCGGACGATGTAGGGGACTTCCCAGTGCTTGCCGGAGGAAAGCGCGGTGGCCGTCACCGTCACTTTCTTCCTGTCGGCGATCTCGATCATGTTGATGTTCGGCTCCCCCTTCGTGAACGTGAGGTCGCCGGCGCGGACCACGTCGAAAACGCTGAGGGAGTCGATGTGGGAGACACTGAACCCGTATTTCTTCTTCACCTCCGGCCGGGAGGAGAATTCGCGAAATCCGGTGTCCATCCATATGACCGGAGTCGTGGAGGAGAGGACATCGTCCTGGAACCGCGCCGGGGGAGTGTAGACGGCATCAAACCCGATGAAGAATACGAGATCGTACCGGGAGAAGGTGTGCGGGACGTACTCGTTCACGCCGAGGACGCGGCTCGTCGCATTGAAGTGTCCGAGAAGCGTCGCGAGCTCCCGCCCCCGGGCGATGGCGGGACTCTTCAGGGAGGTCCCCCCCTCAACGATGATAAGGACGCTCGTCGGTGATTCCCCGTCCCCGGGGGCACCCGGCGCATCCGTGATCAGAACGAAGAGCAGCGCAAGCGGCAGGATACAGCGTCGGAGCACACAATTCCCCTCATTGTTCGGTGACTGTGGACAATATACGGACAATCCCGTTCATTCGGAATACTACGAGTGTTTTCCACATGTGGCCAAAATAACCTATCTTTCAGCTCGACCTATGAACAGGGAACTTTGTATGAATATGCTTGTTCCACAACGACTGAAGAAGAGGGATCTGATCGGTATCATCTGCCCGGCGAGCCCGGTGCATGATCCGTCCAGGATCGAGCGAGGGGTGCGCTATCTCGAAGGGCTCGGGTACCGGACGAAGATCGGCCGCAATGCATCAGCACGGATGGGATACCTTGCGGGCACGGACGATGAGCGGGCGGAGGATCTGCACGCGATGTTCAATGACAAAAACGTCAGGGGGATCTTCTGCGCGCGCGGCGGGTACGGCACACCCCGGCTCCTTTCCCGTATCGATTACCGCCTCATCGCCAGGAACCCCAAGATCCTGGTGGGCTACAGCGATGTAACGGCGCTTGCCCTTGCACTCTGGAGGAAGTGCCGGCTCGTGACGTACCACGGGCCGATGCTTGCGGTGGATCTGGGGGCCGACGTGAACCCGTATGCAGAGGAGTCTCTCTGGAGAATTCTCACGTCCCCCGCCGGGCACATGACGCTCGCAGTGGCCGGGGAGTCCCCCGCAGGGGTGAGGCACCCCGGAACGGCGACAGGACGGCTGCTTGGGGGGAATCTCTCGCTTCTCGTCTCGCTGCTCGGGACACCGTACATGCCGGACCTCCGCAGGGGAATCCTCTTCCTCGAGGAGATCGGCGAAGATCCCTACCGCGTGGACAGGATGCTGACACATCTGGGAAACGCCGGGATACTCTCCCGTTTGAGCGGGGTGGCCATGGGGCATTTCACCGATTGCGTACCCCGGGACCCTGCCACCCCGACTCTCCCGCTGGAGGCGATCATGGCCGGCTTCGCCGAAAACACAGGAAAGCCTTTCCTGACCGGGTTTCCGTTCGGTCATGAAAAACACATGGTGACCGTCCCCGTGGGAATACGGGCCCGGCTGGACGCCGGGAAGGGAGTGATTACACTCCTTGAGCCTGCGACCGCCTGATCATCTTCCCGGCGGGTTCTTCTTCTTGAATTTCGTTCAATTTTGTCGTATTTTTTTACATGCTGAGTATCGCCGTATTTGGTTCCGGAGCAGGATCGAACTTCAGGGCGATCCTGACGGCTATTCAGCAGGGGAATATCCCCGCCGCCCGGATTTCTCTGGTTATCAGCAACAACTCCGGCGCGGGCATACTCGGCATCGCCCGGGCCAACGCTCTCCCCGCCATTCATCTGAGCCAGAAGCAGTTTCCTGACGAACGGTCGTTCGCCGACACGGTCCTCGCCACGCTGCGTGATCACGGCGTGAACTTCATCGCGCTGGCCGGATATATGAAGCGGGTGCCGCCGGCTGTGGTCGCGGCGTACCGCGACAGGATCATCAACATACACCCCGCCCTGCTGCCGCGCTTCGGCGGCGCCGGCATGTTCGGGATGCGCGTGCACGAGGCGGTCCTGGCCTCGGGGGAGAAGACGAGCGGGGCCACCGTCCACTACGTCGATGAGGAGTATGACCACGGACGGATGGTGCTGCAGCTGACGGTCCCCGTCCTTCCCGGAGATACACCCGAGTCGCTCGCCTCACGGGTTCTGGCGGCGGAGCACGAACTCTATCCCGCGGCGATAGGCCGGATCGCCCGGGATGAAACAAGTCCTGAGCACCAGCGCAATTAACCGTATCACCGGAGAGTCCCGTGCCCAGGATCCGTCGTGCCCTCATCAGTGTCTCGGACAAGCGCGGGGTGGTCGAATTCGCACTCGCCCTGAAGGAGATGCATGTCGAGATCATCTCGACCGGGGGGACCGCTTCTGCACTCCGCGAGGCGGGGGTCGATGTCCGCAATGTATCGGACGTGACGGGATTCCCGGAGATTCTCGGCGGCAGGGTGAAGACTCTCCACCCGCTGATCCACGGTGCCCTCCTGGCGATCCCGGACGACCCCGAGCACATGCGCCAGACGGCGGAACTGGGGATCGAGCCGATCGACATGGTGGTCGTCAACCTCTACCCTTTCGAGCGGTCGATCGCGCGCCCGGACGTGACGCTCCTGGAGGCGCTGGAGCAGATCGACATCGGGGGACCCTCGATGCTCCGTTCGGCATCCAAGAATTTCAACCACAAGGCGGTGGTCGTGAACCCGGACAGGTACCCCGACATCGCACAAGAGATGAGATCCTCGGACGGATGTGTATCAGAGGCGACGTGTGCCTCGCTCGCATGCGAGGTGTTCCGGCAGACCGCTCTGTACGACGCAGCCATCGCCGACTTCCTCGAGACCCGGACCGGCCAGGCAACGGGCCATCCCTCGATGCTGAGGATTCTGGCGGCAAAGGAGCATGACCTCCGCTACGGGGAGAATCCCCACCAGCGGGGGACGCTGTACGGAAACTTCTCGTCGCTGTTCCGCACTCTTCACGGCAAGGAGCTCTCGTACAACAACATCGTGGATATGTCGGCGGCGGCACTTCTGGTCGCCGAGTTCGACGCTCCGAGTGCGGCCATCATCAAACATACGAACCCGTGCGGCGTCGGCAGCGCCGCGACGATCGCGGATGCCTACGCCAAGGCGCTTGCGACCGACAGGGCGTCCGCGTACGGCGGCATCGTGGCGTTGAACCGGCCGCTCGATATGGAGTCCGCCGCGAGGATCAACGAAGTGTTCACGGAGGTGATTCTCGCGCCTCTGGTCCCGGCGGACGTCCTCGAGTTCCTCCGCAGGAAGAAGGACCGGAGGATCGTCGAGCTCCGCGCAGACCTCCGCCTGAGGCGTGACCCGGAAATCCGGAGCGTGCCGGGGGGGTTCCTCATGCAGGATCCCGATACCGGGGGGACTCAAGGGGAGGAGTTCCGCGTCGTGACGCGACGTTCCCCCACCGGCGCAGAAACGGAAGCTCTCCGCTTCGCCTGGCGCGTGGCCAAGCACGTGAAGTCCAATGCGATCGTCTATGCCGGTGCGGACAGGACGCTGGGCGTCGGCGCGGGCCAGATGTCGCGTGTGGAATCCGCCAGGGTGGCGGCGGAGAAGGCAAAAAGCTCGGGGCTCGACCTGCACGGCTCGGCGGTCGCCTCCGACGCCTTCTTTCCGTTTGCAGACGGGCTCCTGGAAGCGGTCCGCGCCGGCTCCACCGCGGTGATCGAGCCCGGGGGCTCCGTGCGCGACGGAGAAGTCATCGCCGCCGCCGACGACAACGGCATTGCAATGGTCTTTACCGGTACACGGCACTTTCGCCACTAGACACGCCGATTCCGGGCGTGACTGTCAGCATATCCATCACAAATCGTCTTCGCGCTCCCATGGGCATGTTCTCGCTGTTCTCCGCAGATCTTGCGATCGATCTCGGGACCGCAAATACTCTCATCTACGTCAAAGGAAAGGGGATCGTGCTGAACGAACCCTCGATCGTGGCGTTCGACCGGAACACCAAGAGGATCGTTGCCATCGGCAAGGAAGCCCAGGAAATGCTCGGAAGGACACACCGGGATATCCGCACGATCCGCCCGATGAAGGACGGAGTGATCGCCGACTTCGAGATGGCGGAGGGGATGCTCCGCGAATTCATCAAGAAAATCCATGCGAACTGGATGCCGAGCCGCCGGATCGTCGTGTGCGTCCCCAGCGGCGTGACCGAGGTCGAAAAGCGGGCCGTGAGGGATTCCGCGGAACACGCGGGGGCAAAGGAAGTGCATCTGATCGCGGAGCCGATGGCGGCCGCGATCGGCGTCGGACTGGACGTCGAGGCCCCGGTCGGCAACATGATCGTCGACA
>PMDK01000155.1 GCA_003154425.1 Ignavibacteriota bacterium | reverse complement strand
CAGGCCAACATGGACCCGCGGCACCGTGACAGGGTCGCATTTCTGCGCGTCTGTTCGGGGGAGTTTTCACGGGACATGACGGCCATCCACGCACAAACGGGAAAGTCCATACGGTTGCCGAACGCCGCGAAGCTGTTCGGGCGGGACAGGGAGACTGTGGACGAGGCATATCCGGGCGATATCGTCGGATTCGTGGGTCAGTCACTCCTCGGGATCGGCGACACTCTCACCGAAGACCCGTCGATCATCTACGATGAAATACCCCGGTTCCCGCCGGAATGTTTCGCCGTACTGAACAACCCTAACCCCTCGAAGTTCAAACGTTTTCGCGAGGGACTCGAACAGCTTCTCCAGGAAGGCGTCGTCCAGGGGTTCCGTCCGCGCAACGCGTCGACACAGGTCCCGATACTCGCTGCCGTCGGCCCCCTGCAATTTGAAGTGTTCCAGTACCGCCTCGAGAGCGAGTATGGCGCCGAGGCGCGACTGGAACCGACGGAATGGAAATTCGCCCGGTGGGTCCATCCTTCCACCGACAGCTCGCTCATCGCTCCGGGCACGCTGCCGACGGGCGCGATACTGGCGGACGACTCCAGGGGACAGAGCGTCATACTGTTCCCGGGTGACTGGGCGCTCAGCTACTTCAAGGAGAAACACCCCGCAATTACACTGGGAGAACTTCCCTTCGACAACACATCCGCGGAGACCCGGCGATAAAGACACGGGCCCTCCTCCCGTCAGCACCGGGAGAGGGCCCGTCTGACTCCTGCGACCGATGTCACGCGGGGGATTTCACGAAGGCCGCGATCCCTATCCCCCCGATGACCCAGCCCACAAGCGAATCGGCGATCCAACCTGTCGTATAATCGACCGGATACATCATCCAGTTCCAATTGGCTACGTGCACCGCGAGGCAGATGAAGAGCCCGAGCGTGCCGCAGAACATGACGCGGGCGAAAAAGCCCGATTTCGCCGCGGTGCTCCTTGACAGGAGCCATGCCGCCAGCATAGCCGTGAGTATGCTGTCGATGACTCCGATCCCCATCTCGGCCAGCATCAGATCGGAAGCCCCCGCCGGGTTGTATATCACGATCCCGACCGGGCCCTGGTTGTATTTTTTCTTCCAGACATCGGTCGCAGCCTGATCCCCGGATTTCTGCCTGGCGGGGAACATATACACCGATTTCCTGTCCATCCCGCTCTTCATCGCGGTGATCACCGAATCCTCATTCGCCATCGCTGCGACTGTTGAAGTATGAAGAGGAAGCGCAATCCACGCAACCGCACTCCAGATGAACATCAAAAGACCTCCGACAGCACCGCCAAGAAGTACCCTGTTCATGAAATCCTCCTGATTAGAGTGTAAGTGCCCTGTCCAGTATCTTCTGGTTCAGCAGGCCGTTCGATCCGTTGATCTCGGGTTCCTGCCCGCCGAGAATCCAGTCGGTAAACATCGTAATCTCTTCGACATAAAGGTTTGGCACGAGAATCTCTTCGGCCGTGACCCCGGCAGGACTGTCTCCTTTCCCCCGGGTCAACGTCAGGCGTCCGAGCTGGTCTCCCGATGTGAAATCCGGCACCGTGATGATCCCCTCTGTGCCGATGACCTCGAGCATCACGCGCCTGAACGGTGCTGTGTATGAACAAAAGACGGACGCCATCACGCCGTCCGGGAATTGCATGGCGAGGAAAGCCGATTCCTCGGTGGATGTCACCGTCGGCGCGGGCGAGAGTGTCCCCGTTACCACGGCGGGCTCAGCAGCGAGTACGTACCGGAGCGTGTCAACGCAGTGCACACCGACATCGTACACCGGCCCCCCCCCCGCGACGACCCGGTCGATCAACCACGTCCTGTGGCTTATCCTCGCGTCATACATGAACTCCGCTCTCGCGGCCTTCACACTCCCGATACGCCCCGATACGATGAGTTCCCTCACCCTCCGCACAATGGGAGAGAGCCGCACCATATGACCGACCATCAGCTTCACGCCGTTCTGCGCACAGGCGGCCACCATGAGTTCCGCTTCGGGCACGTTGAGCGCCATCGGCTTTTCGACGATCACATGCTTCCCCGCCCTGGCGGCGGCGATCGTCTCGGGGCAGTGCGCGGAGTTCGCGGAGACGATGAACACCGCATCGATGTCGGGATGGTGCACGAGTTCGTCGACGGAGCCGAACGCCAGGGGAATCGAACATTCGTCTGCTTTCTTTCGCGCCGCCTCCGCAGAACGTTTTTGCAGCGCGACGACCGCGGAGTTCCTGGCGCGCCGGATCGCCGGGGCGATCGCCCTTTCCGCAAAACGCCCGAACCCGATGATACCGTACCTGACAGTCCTCTGCGTCATGGAGATTCCGTTGATTGTTCGTGCCGATGCAAGATACATCCGGAAGAGATTCCATGCAATGTTTTTATTGCCACCTCCCGCGGAGAGGTTGACCCTCCCCGCTTGATGTGTTATCTTCGAATATGAAAACACGCGCGCTGCTTGCAGTCCTCCTGACATTCGCATTTTCTCTCCAGGCCTACGCACAGCCTGTCTCCCGGGCCTTTGAGAAAACCGGCTGGTGTGCTTTCAAGGGGGCGGGGGCGCCCCGTGCGGCGGGGGCCCGAGGGGACTTCTCTGATCCCCGCATCCATGTAACGTATTACAGGCTGCGGCTGACCCTCTCACCCTCCTCCACTCTGCTCACGGGAGACGTCTCGGCAAAAGCCGTATGCGTTTCCGACAGCGTCTCAACGGTGCAATTCGACCTTGCGGGATCGATGAGGGTCGATTCCGTCCTGGGGGGCGGGGGGAGCCTCCCGTTCTCCCAGTTCCTCCAGGGATTCCAGGTGCAGCTCGAGAGGACGTACCACAAAGGGGAGATCGTGACACTCGATAGCTATTACAGGGGAGTGCCGGCAGCCACCGGGTTCGGAAGCTTCGAGTTCGCCACCCAGAACGGCGTCCCCTGGATCTGGACCCTCAGCGAGCCGTACGGCGCACGCGACTGGTGGCCCTGCAAGGATGACAACAGCGACAAAGCGGACTCGGTGGATATGTTCGTTACGGTTCCCGCCGGGCTGAAGGTGGGTTCGAACGGCGCCCTTGCGGACACACAGGCGAACGGGGACGGGACGACGACGTTCCACTGGTCGGAACGGTACCCGATCGCCGCCTACCTCGTCTCATTTGCAGCCACGAATTTTGCGGAGATCGACGACTGGTTTCGTTACAGTCCCTCTGATTCCATGGCGATAATCAACTATGTGCTCCCGCAGTCGCTCGGAAGCGGAGTGGGAGCGCTCGCGGAGACCAGAAGCATGCTTCGCATCTTCTCCGACGCGTACGGCCTCTATCCTTTCATCAAAGAAAAGTACGGACACGCTCAGTTCGGATGGGGGGGCGCGAT
>PMDK01000087.1 GCA_003154425.1 Ignavibacteriota bacterium | reverse complement strand
TGCACCTGCTCTTCTGGCTCTCCCTTACCCCGAGGGAAGATATCGGTCGTCATCTATCTGTGCGCCATCCCGATTGCCTTTCTAAATTCCTGGATCGCCGGGGGGTTGTACGTACTTGTCGCAATCATGTGGCTTGTCCCCGACCGCCGNNTGGCCGCACCGGCAGGTCCGCGCACCCCCTCGCGTTCTCCGGATCTCATCGTCTGTGCAGGTCGTCGAGAGCCACCACGTATGCACCTGCGCCGAATCCCACCATCGGCACAGCCCCGTCGTAGAATGCCGACGTGCGGTCGTAGAGCTCCGGAATAAGGTTGAAGTTCAGATCGGCCTGATCGGTAACCCACCTGACAAGCACCGACGCGGGTTGCGGCTCTCCGAACCGCATCATTGCCGAAGCGGCACGCAGGTCAAGCAGTATCCACTCGGCGGTCTCGTACCAGTCTCCTTTGTTGATGCGTGAGAATNNGAACCCGTCGCCGCCCGGCATCTGGAGGGCTCGGCGGTACTCGCGGCAGTGTGAGGAAAACAGCATTCTGTCGGGAAGAAGACCGGTCGTGAACGCCTCGAATGTGCCGCCGTCATAATAGTCATAACCATTGGAATCGAACGCGGCGGCATTTCCCTTGATGAGCCTGTTCTCCACGACGAGATTCCTGCGTATCCCCTGCAGCAATCTTTCATAGCCGCGTTTGTATCTTTCCGGGTCTCCGAGCCCTGCCTTCCCCGCAAGGAGAGAGAACTCTCTGAGCCCAGTGGCGCAGGAGATCGACGTATATGCAAACTGTTTCCCCGGGAGATGACGTTCCCACGGGCCGGAATCAAGCCGGATCAGATCCTTCGAATCGATGCAGGAGATGATGGCATCCGCCACCCTGGTTGAAACGGTCTGAAACCGCTCTGCGAAGAACGCGGTGTCTCTGCTTCGCTGCACGTAATCACAGAACGCGTTGAGGAATAGCCCGAACCCGTCGAGTTCCACGTTCGGACCGGTGAATTCGGCGAAGTCCGATTCCTCCTTGCCGGTTCCGAAATACCTGCACACGGAGATCTGGTATGGCGCACCGACGCCGTAGTCCTTGCCGTCGCTGTGCCGGTAATGGACGTAGTGGTTGGACTCCGCATCGAGCATGAAGGAGAGCGCGCGGCGCGATTCGGCAAACAATCCAAGCCGGTTCAGGCCGAGTATGGCGTATGTGCCGTCGCGAACCCAGGCAATGTTCCACCCGCCCGGAGGGAGGGAGGCGAGTATCTGCCCCGGGGCAAGCGGGAATATCTCCCGCGGCGGCACCTGCGCCATTTTCAGGACCGTGATGGATTGCTCGAGTGTCCTTCGTTCGGCAGGGGAGAGCCCTTTCGGCATCCGGCATCGGGCCATCACCCTCCGCATGAATCCCGTTTCCTTTTCAACCAGGTCCTGGTTTCGCCCCCTCAATCTTGCCCGCGCATCCGCGACAGTCCCGTGGCTACCACGCAGGGAGTCGACGAACCCGAACAGGAACTACTTGGCCGCCATCCCTCCGGGCCGCGTCATCATGAGAGAATCGACAATCAATCCCGCTCTGCCTTCCTCGTATGTAAAAGAACAGGCGGCGACGCTTTTTCCCTGGCCGGTCACCACGGCGTAGAAGATCTTTTCATCTGTGGTGACTGGAGCGAAGTAGCTTATTTCAACGTTCTTGTATGCGGTTGTGATGACATGGGTCTGTTTCCGGTAGAACACTCTCTGCGGCCGCTCCTTGAGCGATGGTTTGATCCGGTAGACGAACGGCTGGACGAACCGGGCTGAATCGTATGCCTGAAAAACATGCGGGCGAACGCTTTCGACAAGACCCCGCTGCTCGTTGAAGACGGCTGCGATCAGGCCGTTCGAGGTCACGAGCTGGTGGAACGACTTCTTCGGGCCGGGAGGAGGATCGAATTGTTCTTTGAGGGCGTTGTCGTCATATATCCCGATGGGACCGAATACAATGCCGCCGGGACCCATCATGTCGTACACCCTCACCGCGAGGACGTTTTCTCTCTGCAGCAACCCTGCGGGAATCTTGTAGAGGCGGAACTCCTGATACGCCGTGAGAGAATCGGGGGGGAACCTCCCTTTCGATCCGATCCGGACCCCGTTCAGATATGTGACGTCGGCGTCATCGATCTTGCCGAGAGCGAGTGAAAGCGGTTTCCCCGACTGGTCCGCTCCGGCGCTGAAGTGAACGCGGTACCACGCAATGCCGTCGTAACCTTCAAAGCCCTGAGGCTCCCACGGCATAGGGACGTCCACTGGTTTCCACCTGCTGTCATCGTACGCGGGGTTGGGGTACGAGGTATCGTCCCCGGTCCGGAATTGCCACCGGTCGGGGAGAAGAATCGTCTGGCTGAGAGCCGGTGACGCGAGCAGGAGAACGAAACAGAGGTAACGCGGGCGGGGGAGCGGCATATGTGTCGGTTCCTTTCACTTGTTGTCCGGACTGGCGGGCGGAATCCATGCTCGCGCCTGCAAGTGAGAAGAAAATACCGAATTGTCCCCCGTTGTGCAATCAACCGGATGTTATGTCGCCCGTCGAATTGCAGGTGCTTCTACTCAGTCGCTTTCCCCTTCGATAACAATATGAGATGGTGAACGCCATCGTCTGTGAATGTCAGGCTGCACAACCCGTCCTGCTTCCCCTTCTCAAATGACAGGGAAAACTGTCCGACGCCGTGGGGATCATTTGATACCGCTTCAAAACCTTCATCTGTTTTCATTATGGTCGGGGTGGAATAAACTGATGTTACTCCACTCTCGTGTATTCGGATGGACTTTCCTGATTCGATTTCGAACCATGCATNNTGGGATAGCGGCCGTCATAGTTGTCGCCGCATCCGGCGAGCAGGCAGGCCATGACTGCCACAGCCAGTAGGTGCTTCATATGGGTCCCCTTTGGTCAGTTACTCCACCTTCAGCCTCACGAAACGTGCCAGCGGCCACTTGAGGAATTCCCGCAAAATGCGGGGCTGATTTTCCATGGAAGAGGACTTTTTTCCCTATCTGTGTAATTTTTCCAAAAGAAGGCTACATTCGCGATCAGGGGAAATGTTCCGGACGTCGCCCGGCCGAAAGTACACAGATCAATGTGCGGGACGCGCGTCTTCCTTGGCGGCCATCTCGTCGGTGACCAACTGTACTGATTCACACCCGGGTATTTCATCGTACGCCCGTTCCTGCGCGGCAAGTCGTATTCGATCGAAGCTT
>PMDK01000278.1:21224-24878 GCA_003154425.1 Ignavibacteriota bacterium | reverse complement strand
ACCAGAGCCTCGTCTGGAAGTCCACCTCGAAGCCCCTCACAAACGCTTTGTACGGACTGTTGACGTACGTGTTGAGCGTCGCGCCGTCCTTGGGAGAGACCACACCGCTTGCCGTGTGCACGACGTAGTTCCCGACCGAGTCAAGCCCCGGAGTTGCGGTCGTGTGTAACTTGTACTGCGTGTAGTACGTAAAATCTGCGACCTCCTTGTAGAACCCCCCCAGGGCAAGAAGCCCCAGCTCACTATTGTGCAGCGTAATGAAGAGGTCATGATTGTTCGCCTCTGCCGGTTTCAAGCGCGGGTTTCCTGCCCAGACATTGGTCTGCAGGTAATCCATGTTGAAGTGGGGTGAAAGCTGGCTGTAGTCCGGCCTGGCCAGTGTCTGGGTGTATGAATACCGGACATCAACCCAGTCAAATACATCCCATTTTGCCTGTACCATGGGGAGCAAAAAACGATTCCCTGGGTGGGCCGAAACCGTATCGACGACCTGTGTGTTTGCATCGCGTCCGTCGGCAAGGTTGAACGCATCAAACCAAGACTGGACTTCTTCCCACCGGACACCTCCGACGACCATCACATTCTGCAGGAAGTTCAATTCCGCCATTGCGTAGCCGGCATAGTATTTCTCTATGTATTTGTAGCTGTTGGGAAGGCGCTGGTACGGCGAGTCAAACCACCCCCCGGCGTTGTTGCCGGAGCCGTGGATCGCGCTTATCGACGGGTTGGTGGGGAGGTAATGAACGATGTCGTTCAGCACCCCCGTCTGGCCTGCCCAGATAAGGCCCCCAAACCGGTTATCAAGGAATGTGTTGGTGAGACTCCCGTAGGGCGACGTAAAATCCGTTCCGGGGAATTCAAAATTCGTCGAGTCCATCCTCAGATTGAACCGCTGCGCAACCAGGTTCACCAGCTGGGCGCTGATCCCGGTGGTGCCCCCCCGGAGGCTCGCATACGGAGTCCCCTGTTGATTTGTGTGGTAATTATAGCGATACTCGCCGCCGAACTTGATGAACCCCGACGTGATGCTCTCGACGTTGAGGGGGACCTTCAGATCGGCTTTCAGCACCTGGTCGTTTTCCTTGTAATCCGCGCTGAACAGGCTGACGTTGGTGAGATAGATCTTCCCCGGACCCTGGTACTTCACCGCAGGAATGAGGGCTTCCGGAACGGTGTTCACGCTCTGCCCGCCGGGAATCCCCCCCGTCTGGGTGAAGTCGAACTGAGGAGCGTCGGGGCTGAAGTTCCGGGAATACGTGTTGGCAGCCTTCACTTCGGCGGACATGAACCCAAAGTCGTTTTCAAACGCGAGGGTATTGACAGCCATATCCGTTTTGTTGATGCCCTGATTGTACCGGAAGTTGATATTATGGAGCTTGTAATCATAGAGAGTCTGATAGTCATTTGAGTTGGCATTCAACCGGCTGAGGAGGTTGATCGACTTTATGGATCCGGAAGGAAGCTTGTAGTCAAGGATCAGATTCCCTCCGAAACGTTCCCTGGTTTCAAAATGGCGGTTCAGAGTCACGGTGGTGACCTGAACGGGCCTGTAGCCGTCCGGCTGGACGGTCGAGCTCTGGGTTTCATATGAGGCACTCATGTTGTCCGCGTCCCGGTCATACTTTTCCGTGTTCCCCAGCAGATAGACCCCGAGGTCGCCGTCAAGAAACCGGTCGCTCGCGGCGGCGACAAATCTGTAGTTGCCGTACCTCCCGCTCTTCTGCGTATAGCCCGATTGCATCAGGAGATCTGTTTTGAATCCGTCCGGGGCCTCTCTCAATTCCATGTTCACAAATCCGCCGATCGCGTTTGCATTCATATCGGGCGTCAGGGACTTGTAGACCTCGACCGACTTGAGCATGTACGGGGTGATCGTCGTAAGATCGACGCTCCTGTCGGTATTGATTGCCCCCGATGTCCCCCCCTGGGACGCCGCCCCTATCTGCGTGCTTCCGGTCGACGCAAGCGTAATACCGCCCACCGCCACTTCATTGAATTGAGGAGCCAGTCCCCTGATCACGACCTTGTTTGCTTCGCCGGAGCTCTGGAGCGTNNGAAATCTGCTGGTTGATCGCCTGGAGCTGACCCTGCGACTGCGCGGTGACGACGACCTCCGAGCCCTCAATGGTCGTGGGGGAAAGAAGGAAATCCTGCGTGACGGTCTCACCGTCTGCGATCTTCAACACCTTGCTTGTCGAGACGTAGCCGATGTACGTCACGACGATCGTCTGGTCGCCTGCCGGCGCGCTCCTGACGGTGAAGACGCCGTCCAGATTCGTCGTCGTCCCCACGCTTGTCCCCTTGACGACGACGTTGGCCCCCGGCAATCTGTCCTTCGTGGTCTTATCGTAGACCGTCCCCTTGATCGTGCCGACCCCCTGAGCGAACGCCGACTGCAGCATGACGATCGACAGCAGCGCACACATCCCCCACACGCTTCTCCCAGAGTATCCAGAGACCATTGTGACCTCCCTCAGAATGTGGTGCGGTACATCACCGCGTTGACATTTCTCTTCACGCCGGGACGGCGGCATACCCCTTCCGCCTCTCCGTCAGCTCACTCGTGATCTGAATCTCGGCCTGTTTGTTGATCCTGTAGAACGACAGGCAGACGATGCACAGCGCAAACGTCGCCGCGGGGTATACGCTCATCGTCATCACGATCCCGCTCAGCGCGGAGGCGCTCTGCGCCGCGTTCGGCACGTACCCGTATGCCGAGAGCAGGTACCCGGTAATCGCGCCGCCGAACCCGAGTCCCGCCTTGAGCGCAAACACGATCGCCGAGAAAATGATACCCGTCGCCCGGCGCCTGTTCTTCCATTCCGAATAGTCCGCCACATCCGCCATCATCGCCCAGAGGAGCGGGATCGTAAATCCATAGACGAATTGACGGAGCATCTCGGCGGCGAACATGAACGGTATCGCCTCCGGCGGGAGAAGGACGAACAGGGCGCAGAAGAGCGCGGTGCCGGCCAGCCCCCAGATGAAGACGTTCCGCTTGCCGAACCTCATCGAGAGCCCCTTGGAGAAGAATATGCCGATGATCGTCGAGGCGGTCCCGAGCACGTTGAACAGGCCGAAAAGGCTCACGTAGTTCGGCGCGTTCACGTAGTACCGGAAGTAGTAGAAGACGACGCTCCCGCGCATTGCCAGTGTGACAAAGAGGATGAGTGTCAGGGCGAACATGGCCAGCCACGGCCCGTTCTTCATCAGGTCGCTGTAATGCTGTCGGACCGACGCCCGCTGGGCCGGGTCCGGCTGGATCCGTTCCCGTGTCGTTGAGAATGTGATAAAGAAGAGGATGACGGCAAGCGTGGAAAAGATCGCCATCGTGTACTGGTACCCCGTGGCGCTGTTTCCCTGGCCGAAGTAGCTCACCATCGGGAGCGCCAGACCCTGGATAATAAGCTGCGCGATCATCGCGAACACGAACCTGTACGATGACAGGCTCGTCCGTTCCCCCAGATCTCCGGTCATCACGCCGCTCAACGCCGAGTAGGGGAGATTGTTGGCGGAATAGACCATCATCAGCACGATGTACGTGCAGTAGGCATAGACGAGCTTGCCGCCCGAGCTGAAATCGGGAGTAACGAATGCGAGGAACCCCATGAGGCCGAAGGGGACGGCGGTCCAGAGGATCCAGGGGCGGAATTT
>PMDK01000278.1:0-21199 GCA_003154425.1 Ignavibacteriota bacterium | reverse complement strand
AGCTGGAACATCACCATCGTCTGGAAGATGAAGTTCGCGGCGGTATCGCCGAGAGCGTAGCCGACTTTTTCCTTTATGGAGAGTTTTTCCGCAATTGTCGACACAGACGACTCCGATGGTTCTACAAAGACTGCGATGATTTCACACCACGCTCAAGATTGCCTTCGTCAGATCCTGATCCCGGGAGGAATTCCCTACCATGATCTCGAACTCCCCCCCCTCAACGACCCACTCCCGGTGTATGTCCGTAAACGACAACTGGTCGGGACCGATCGTGAGAGCTACCGTCTTTGATTCGCCGGGGAGCAAATGAACCTTTGCGAAGCCTTTCAGCTCCTTTACGGGACGAGTCACAGAAGCTACAAGATCGCGGACATACAATTGAACGACCTCATCACCGGGCCGTTTCCCGGTATTCCTGACATCAACGAGTACGGCTGTCGTTTCGTCGGATCGAATAACGGATTTCTCCAGTCGTATGTTGCTGAATTCAAACGTCGTATAGCTCAGTCCGAAGCCAAAGGGATACAGGGAGGAGACATCATCAAAGAGGTAACCCCGTCGGGCCGACGGCTTGTAGTTGTAGTAGCACGGGATGTGTCCGACCGATCGCGGGATGGAAATCGGGAGCTTGCCCCCGGGGTTCATGTCCCCGAACAGCACGTCCGCCACCGCCCGGCCCGTCTCCTGCCCGATGTACCAGCATTCGAGAATTGCGGGGACGTGTGTTTGAATGTACCCGATGGAGTTCGGCCTGCCGTTGAAGAGCAGCACGACGACGGGCTTTCCGGTTTCTACCACTGCTTTCGCCAGATCGTTCTGCATGCCGATGAGATCCAGGCTTGCGCGGTCCCCCAGGTGAACCTTGCTCCAACCTTCTCTCGACGTCTGCTCATTGCCGCCGAGCGCAAGAACGACGACGTCCGCGTCCCGGGCGACGGCCACTGCACGGGCGATCGATTTCCGGTCGTCCTCCGGGTCGGGCGCGGTCACGCGATCCTCGGTCCACGAGCCGCCGACGGTTATCTTGCATCCCTCGCTGTGGACGACCCTGACATCGCCGCCGGCGCGGTTGCGTATCCCCTGCAGGACGGATTCATAGAACTTCGGAGTCCCGCTGTACCCGCCCAGCAGCAGACGGTCTGCATTCGGCCCGATCACGGCGATCGTGCCGTTTTTCCCCGGGCGGAGAGGGAGCACGTTGTTGTCATTTTTCAGGAGCGTGATCGTCTCGTGTGCGGCACGCAATGCGAGCGCGCGCTCCCGGTCAAGCCGTTCCCCGTTCCGGATCAGTCCTGGGTCCACGTACGGGTCTTCAAACAGCCCCATCAGGAATTTGTATTTCAACAGCGGACCAACAAGCGCGTCTATGGCGGACTCGCTGACGGAGCCCTCCTGAACCAGGCGGACCAGTCCGGGGTAACAATCCGGATCAGGGAATTCAATGTTGACGCCTGCAGCGACGGCGAGCTCGGCTGCCTCGCTCTTATCCCCGGCCACGGAATGACTTGTCGCTTCGTCTCTCCTGTGCAGCTCGGTCACCGCATAGTAATCCGAGACCACGAAACCCTCGAAGCCCCATTCCTTCCTGAGAACGTCTTGCAGCAGCCAACTGTTCGCATGGGAAGGGACGCCGTCGATTTCATTGTATGACGCCATGACGCTGACCGCACCCGCCTTCGCAATGACTTCTCTGAACGTGTACAGAAAAGTGTCGCGGAGAATGCGCTCGGAGACATTAACGGGAGCGCAGTTGGTGCCGGATTCCGGCTGCCCGTGAGCGGCAAAGTGCTTGAGCGTCGCAATGACCCGTTTCTTATCCTTGAAAGAACCATCCCCCTGAAAACCTCTTACCGCGGCGATCCCCATTCTCGACACCAGGTAGGGATCCTCGCCGAACGTTTCCTCCACCCTCCCCCAGCGGGGATCGCGGGCCACATCCACAACCGGCGTGAGGGCCTGATGCGCCCCCCTCCCCCGCGTGTCTTCGGCGATCGCTGCATAGATTTCTTCGACGAGTTCCGGGTTGAACGTGGATGCAAGCCCGATCGGTTGCGGGTAACTGGTCGCGTCTCCGGCGGCAAGCCCGTGCAGACACTCCTCGTGAAAGATCACAGGAATGCCGAGACGCGTCTCTTCGACGAAGTATTTCTGAATGCTGTTCGCGAGGTCGGCCATTTCAACAGGGGTCTTCCCCCCGTTCGAGTCACTCAGCCTCGCAATCTGGCCGAGCCCGTGTTTAAGGTTGCGCTCCAGATTCGCAACACTGAGAGCCCCCTCTTCATCGAAGAGCATCGACTTCTTCTGCCCCCAGATGCAAAGCATCTGAGCGATTTTCTCTTCTACAGTCATCCTGCTTAGCAGGTCGGCAACGCGGTCCTTGACCGGCTGACGTGCGTTCTTGTAGTCGAGCCCTTCTTCCTGGTTTATCGTTTCGTCTCGAGAGAGCTTTTCCATTGTCAGATTCCGCGTAGAGAGTACTTCGTCATTGCACCTCCTCCGCCCGCGTGATTCACCGGAGGATGTATGAATTCAGGATGTTTTCGAGCATTTCCTGGCGGCCACTCTGCACAGCCGGAGCGCCTTCCCGGATAATCCACTTCTCCAGATCCTCCAGACCGGTCTTGCAGGACATGATCTGCTCACCGATACCCGACTTGAAGCTCCCGTACCTTTCTTCGATAAAGTTGTCCAGTACTCTGTCTTCGATTATTCGATGGGCAATCAGAAGCCCCTGCGCGAAGGCGTCCATCCCGCCGATATGGGCGTGGAAAAGATCTGACGGATCGACAGAACTGCGTCTCACCTTGGCGTCGAAATTGAGCCCTCCTTTTCCCAGGCCGTTCTGCTTCAGAATGATGATCATCGCCAATACTGTCCCGTACACATCAGTCGGGAATTGATCGGTATCCCACCCGAGCAACAAGTCGCCGCGATTGGCATCCACGCTCCCGAGCTTGCCGGCAGCCGATGCAACGGCGAGTTCGTGCGCAAACGAATGACCGGCGAGTGTCGCATGGTTTGCTTCGATGTTCAATTGGAAATGATCAAGCAGATCATACTCCCTCAGGAAGCCCAGTGTGGTCGCTGCGTCAAAATCATATTGGTGCTTGGTAGGTTCGGCCGGTTTCGGCTCAATCAGGAACTGACCTTTGAACCCGATCTTGTTTTTGTAGTCGACAGCCATCTGCAGGAGCCGGGCCATGTGTTCCTGCTCTCTTTTCATGTCGGTATTCAGGAGCGTCTCGTATCCCTCGCGGCCGCCCCAGAAGACATAATTCTCCCCTCCGAGCGCGTGAGTAGCGTCGATCGCATTCTTCAACTGGGCCGCGGCGTACGCCATGACGTGCGCATTGGGGCTCGTCCCGGCACCCTGGGAATAGACGGGGTTGCTGAACAGGTTTGCTGTTCCCCAGAGAAGTTTGACGCCGGTAGCCTTCTGAAGGTTCAATGCGCACTGGACCATCGTCTCCAGGTTCCTGCAAGTCCGGGAGAAGCTTTCGCCTTCCGGAGCGATGTCCCGGTCATGGAAACAATAATAGTCGACCCCCAGCTTTTGACAGAATTCGAAGGCTGCGTCCATCGTTTCCCTGGCACGGTCCATCGGGTCGACCGCCGTATGCCATTCCCTTTTGAAACTCGGACCGCCAAACATATCCGCGCCCGTCCCCATGAACGAATGCCAGTATGCCACGGCAAACCGCAGATGTTCTCCCATGGTCTTATCACCGACCCGCTGGAGCTTGTTGTAGTACCTGAAGGCAAGAGGATTCTTCGACTCTCTCCCTTCATAAGGAATCGGTCGCTCGACCCCGGGGAAGAACTTCTTGGACATGTTCACTCTCATTGATTATCAGCCGGTGAAAGCCGGGAAGTACGCGAGCTGGAGTAGTTGTTGGAGAGACAGGAGAAAGGCCTGCATACGCATCTTGATCACATTTGTAACGGTTCGGAATACTCTTGAACCGATTCAATAATACAACGAATTATCCCCGATGTCAACAGAAAAAACCAGTTTCTCCCCTGGAGGTTTGTCGGGAACAGTCGTGTTGTTTCACCCCTCGATCAGCAAGCGTGCCTGTCCCAAATGATTGCGAGCAAAGAACTTGCGGCGCGAGGCTACGGTCCCGGGCTCCGCCCCATCGAGGCCTTCTGCCCGCCGGCAAAGCTCCGGACCGCCAGGAGGAAAGCTGAGATGTTCTCTGATTTCACACCCGGAGGCATCCCTCCCCCGCACGAAACGATGACTCTCGACGTGTCCTCCAGCGACTCCAGGAGTCCGACCGTCCCCCTGGTGACTTCCTGAACACTCCCGCCGGCAAGCACATCCCGCGGAGGGATGTTGCCGAGCAATGCGACTTTGTTCTGCGTCAATCGCTTCAACTCGTTAAGGGAGATTTCAAAGCCCATGTTGAACAGGTTCACGCCGATCTCGGGAAGGAACGGCGCTGAGACCCTGCACGGCGCATCGTTATGCAGAAACCTGATGCTGACATTTGCGTCAAAAAGTTCTCTGAAGTATGGAAGTGCGAACGTGCGAAATTCCTCTTCCCCGATGAAGCCGATGATATCATCCAGCAGGAGCACGCCGTCGATTGAGGGAAATGTCTCCAGTTGCAGTGAGAGCCAGTCTTTCAGGAACGCAGTGATCTTTTTCACGAGCGCTTCTGTATCCTCGGGACGGGTCATCATCATCGTCAGAAACTCGGTGGTCCCCATCAGGTAACTTGCAATATTGAGCGGACCGCGTGCGACGGCGAACCGGATCCTGTGGCCGGCAGCCTCGATCCCGGGCCGTGCAAGCTTCAGGCGATTCAGCACGAACGGCAGCAGTCCGTCTGTCCGGGGATCCGGTTGCGGCAGCGGTCCAATGTCGTCCGGGGAACTCAGTATCCTGTGAGCATGAGGGAATTCATCCGCGGGAAAGACGCAGCGAACCCCGAAGGCGGAAGGTTCCGTGCACATCCCAAACTCAGACCAGAACCCGGGCAGGAACAGTATATCGGGGAATTCGTTGAGGGCTCTTGCATTGGCGTGGAACCAATGCTCATCGCTGGTGAAATAATCCAGGATCCTGATCCCGGACCAGTTCGGCAGCCAGGGACTATCGATAATGAATCCGACGGGGAGAGGCTGTGAAATTTCTCCCTTCACCGTCTTCTTGAGTATCTCCCATTGTTCGTCGGTCATGGCAGTTGAAACCTCCTCAGAAGCCTATGGAATTCCCTCCGTCGACCGGCAGGATGATGCCGGTAACGAATTTCGATTGGGCCGATGCCAGGAACAACGCAGCATTCGCCACGTCTGACGGCTCACCCAGCCTGCCGAGGGGCGTGCGCGCAATCACGCGTTCCTTCCTTGCCGGATCGTTCTCAAAAGCCCGCGACGACATCGCGGTGTCGATGAAACCCGGAGCGATGCAATTCACCCTGACGCCGTACGGAGACCATTCGACCGCCAGCGTCCGCGTCATCCCCTCCACCGCGGCCTTGGAAGCCGCATAGGCGGCAACTTTCGGAATGCCGTAGTGGGAGGCCATCGAACTTATCATGATAATGCTGCCGGCCCCGCGGGGAACCATGGAACGCCCGACCTCCCGGGAGAGTGCGAACACGGCGGTCTGGTTGGTGAGGATGATGTCCTGGTACTCCTGGTTGGAGATACTCAGGGCATCATGCTTCACGTTGATCCCCGCGTTGTTCACGAGGACATCAATCTCCCCCGCCAGAGCAGTCACCTCCTTCACCAGGTCGGGAAGCCGGTCGAGCGAGTTCAGATCGAAAACGATCGGGCGTACCCCTCCCCCCAGCCGGTTTGCGGCGAGCTCGAGTTTCTCCCTGTCCCTGCCGACAATGACGACGTTCGAGTGGTTTGATGCAAAGGCTTCCGCGATCGCATGTCCCAGCCCGGCAGCGCCTCCGGTAACCAGGACATTCTTGCCACTCAGGTCACTATAAATCCCTGCCATGACGCCTGACTCCTTCCAGCGATTTCCCCCCTCGGTAAGACCCGGAAAAACCAACAAAATCAATCAATATTCCATAAAAGAAGCAACAGCGATTGAATCGTTTCAGAAGTTTGTTTATCTTGGGACACACTTTAGAGCGACAGAGAAGCTCATGAAAAGAATAACAATAGAAGACGTCGCCAAACGGGCGGGAGTTTCGAAAGGAACCGTCTCTGCCGTCATGAATGCCCGGAACACGGTAAAGCCCGAAACCCGGGACCATGTGCTTGAGGTGATGAAGGAGCTCCATTTTCGTCCTCAGGGGATCGCCAGGAACCTGCGGAGCGGGGATAAGGACAAGAGCATCGGCATAATCATCAAGGACGTGAACTACCCGTTCTACACGGCAATAGCAACCGGCGTTCGTGACTATGCGAACAGTAAAGGGTACTCCCTCCTTATCACCAGCTCCGAGAACAATCACCAATCGGAAAAACGGTTCTCCCAGCTCTTTGCGGCGAAAGACATCAAGGGTGCGATCATCGCACCCCTCGTTGAAGGTACCGCTGAGATCGAGCACCTCTTCAAGTTGAAGATGATCAACTACCCTTTTGTCCTGCTGGAGGATGTCAGAGGGATCCAGGCAAATGTCGTCACGATCGACAACTCGAACGCCATCAAGAAGGCAGTCAAGTATCTGATGGATTGCGGCCACTCGCGCATTGTCCATTTTGCCGGCCCTCCGAGCTCGTCGCACACGCAGGAGCGCATTGAAGGGTTCCGGCACGCCTTCAGCGAAAGCACGCTGGCGTTCAACGAGGATATGATCGTCTCCATCGGGTCACGTCACGAAGAAAGCTACGGCAACACGTTAAACTATTTCAGGAACCGGCCCCGGAACGAATATCCGACGGCGATCGTCTGTTTCAATGATCAACAGGCTCTGGCAATCCTGACCGCCTTGAAGGAGCTCAACATCCGCGTCCCCGACGACATATCCATCATCGGCAATGACGACATCTCGTACGCCAGGATCTACCCCGTCCCCCTGACCACCATTCGGGCCCCTCAACGCGAGATCGGTCAACGGGCTGCGGAGCTGTTGATCCGCAACATCGAGTCTTCAAAACTCCTCCCTGTCGAGCGGGTTGTCCTGGAGACAGAGCTCATCGCCAGAGAATCGACCCGCGATATTTTGCACTGAATTCATCTATCGTTCGGGCTCCCTGTGGCATCTCCCCCCATTGAGGCGTTATGACGAAGAGACGGCTGCGTCAGAGTGACGTACAGTCGGCCGCCATCGAGCTCCTGAAGTCGCTCAACATCATCGTCGGGCTGGAGCAGCTCCTGGAGAATCTCTGCGCGCGCCTGAGGGAGATACTCGGTCCCGCAACGGTGTATATTTCGCTGTACGACCCGATCACCGGTCGATACGCCGGCGTTATGGCGCGCGGCCCCGGTGCCGAGAAGGCGGGGCTGTTCGGCTTCTCCGGTTCGAACCCGCTGGTCAGGTGGCTCCATGTGAACCAGTCCCTGCTCAACGTGCGTCTGGACAAAGGGGTCATCGGTTTCCTTCCGCCGGAAGAGAGGCTGATACTGGAATCGAACCGGATCGCGCTCGTCGTTCCGCTGATCGCCCTGAACCGCCTCACAGGGATGCTCTTCCTCTCCGAGAAGGAGGATCAGTCCGCATTCACGCCCGCCGAAGTGGACGCCCTCACGATGCTGGCTGGACAGGCCGCCCTCGCCGTCGAGAACGCGGTCATGAGACAGTTTCAGGAGGAGAGGCTGAAGAAACTCTTTCATGCCGACAAGCTGGCAACCGTTGGGGAACTCGCCGCGGGGGCGGCACACGAGATACGCAACCCTCTCACCTCAATCCGCAGCACCGTCCAGTTCCTCAGAAAATCGCTCCCGCCGGAAATGCACGGCTACGTCGCCGGCGTGATCGAGGAGGTCGACCGGATCGACGGGATCATCAAGGGACTCCTCTCGCTCAGCAAATCCTCAGAGCTGCACCTGAGCAGGGTGGACCTGCGGGACGCGATCAACCAGACCCTCATGCTTCTCGATTCCGAGCTGAAGAAATACGGGATCACGGTCGTCCAGGAGGCCGCAGCCGCAGATCCCACAGTCGAGGCCGACCAGGCGCAGCTGAAGCAGGTCTTCCTGAACGTCATCCTCAACGCCGTCCAGGCGATGCAGGGGGGCGGGACCATCACCGTCAGCATGGCGGACCGTCCCGACGGCAAGAGGGAGGATTCGATCGACGCGGTCCGGGTGACGATCTGCGACACCGGTCCCGGCATACCCCCGGACGCACTCCAGAGAGTGTTCGACCCGTTCTTCACGACGAAGGAAAACGGCACCGGGCTGGGCCTCTCCATCACGTACGGGATTATATACGGACATGGCGGGGAGATCGACATCACGAGCAGGACAGACCCGTCGGCGCACGGGACGAGTGTGACAGTGAAGATTCCGAGAAAAGCTGATCAGAAGACTCACTGAAGATTCCACGTTGGAGACGGCAGGAAGCGCATGCTGATGGAAAGACCGAGAGGGACAAAAATACTCATCGTCGACGACGAAGAGAAGATACGGCAGATACTCGGGGCGATACTCTCGGGCGAGGGATACGAGGTCGATGCGGCAGCCGACGGCATAGAAGCCCTTGAAAAAGGAGAAACGTTCCGGCCGGATATTCTCATCGTCGATCTGCAGATGCCCCGCATGGACGGGATCGAGACGATCGTCCGGTTCAAGGAGCGCTTTCCCCGGTCGGCGGCGATCATTCTCACGGCTCACGGTTCCATAGAGTCGGCCGTCCAGGCAATCAAGCGGGGAGCGTATGACTACCTGACGAAGCCGTTCGACAACGACCAGCTCCTGATGGTCGTCCGGAGGGCGGTCGAGCTGGTCCGCCTTTCCGGAGAACTGGAGAGGCTGAAAGAGAAGCTGGAGCCCTACAGGGGGCTCGACGCCATCATGGGGGGAGGAGGACTCATGCAGGAGACCCGGGAGCAGATCCGAAAGCTCGCGGGGACGGATGCCACGGTTCTCATACAGGGAGAGAGCGGGACGGGGAAGGAACTCGCGGCACGGGCGATCCACGCCGAAAGCAGGCGGAGTGGGAAGCCGCTGGTGATCGTCGACTGTGCCGCCATCCCCGATCTCCTCGTCGAGAGCTCCTTCTTCGGCCACGAGAAGGGGGCCTTCACCGATGCGCACGAGCTGAGGGCAGGCGCGTTTGAGGAAGCTGACGGCGGGAGCGTGTTCCTGGACGAAATAGGCGAGCTCCCCACGGGAGCCCAGGCGAAACTCCTCCGCATCCTGCAGGAAAGGGAATTCACACGCGTTGGATCTTCGAAGTCCATCCGCGTAGACGTAAGGGTCATCGCTGCGACAAACAAGGACCTGGATGCCCGGGTGAATGAAGGAACGTTCCGCGAGGATCTTTTTTACCGGCTGAACGTCCTGAAACTCCGGATGCCCCCCCTGCGCGAGCACGCCGGCGACATCCCCCTCTATGCGCGGCACTTCATAAGGAAATACCGTGAGGTGTTCGGAACGCGCGTAGCGGATGTCTCCGACGGCGCGCTCAGGATGCTGAGCTCGCGCACATGGAAAGGGAATATCCGGGAGCTGGAGAACGCCGTTCAGAGGGCGATGCTCGGCGCCCCGGGGGATATGTTGCAGCCTGCCGATTTCGGATTCCTCGCCGATAGCGCCGGGAGAACCGGACGGTGGGATCCGGCACTGGGGCTCGAAGCATGCATCAGGAAGCTCTCCGAGCAAACGGAGAGAGAGATCATACTGGAGACACTGAATCAGAAAGGCTGGAACCGGACTGAAGCCGCCAAAGACCTGAAGATCAGCCGGAAGACGCTCTTTAACAAGATGCAGCAATTCGGCCTCGACAGAGAGAAGAACGAGTAAACCCCTTCACATCCCCGGGTAATACGTTACTCACGCCCGCCGGTTCCCCCCCCTCCTGCACAGATATTCAGATCATTGTTCGACGGGCACGCAAATTGCGGCTGCGGATCCCGAACCATCGAAGAGGCCCCCGCCCGTGATCCGAACCATCATCAAGAAAGAGCTGCTCGAGAACCTGCTCACGTACCGATTCCCACTCTTTTTCATCATCTGCGCGGCGCTTGTCCCGACCTCCCTCTATGTCAATTACCTTGACTACGCCAAACGGCTCAGCGACCACAACGAACAGACGCGCCTTGCCGACAACGCGCTCGCCGCATCGCGCATGTGGGAGATCCACATGGGCACCATCCCGATCAAGGGCTTCCGTCCCCCCTCCCCCCTCTCTATATTTGCGACCGGGTTCGAGTCTTCGCTCCCGCGCTATTACGAGTTTCTCGCCGACGGATACAGGGCGGGGGAGACATCCGTCGGGGACGAGTCCATACTCTCCGTATCCGGAAAGTTTGACTTCGTCTTCATCATACAGATGGTCGTCAGCCTCATGGTGCTGCTGCTTGCCTCGGACCTCGTGGCGGGAGAGAAAGAGCTTGGGACACTCAGAGGGGTTTTTTCGAACAGCGTCCCGCGGCACTCGCTCCTCGTCGGCAAACTCCTCGGGGGGTTCTTCGCGGTCTGGCTGCCGTTCGCCATATCATTCCTGATCGGCGCCATCATACTCAGCCTCACGCCGTACCCCTTCTCCGAAGGGGAGATCGGGCTTCGCGTCCTCGTGATATTCCTGTCGGCGTCGATATTCATCTTTTCCTATTTTACGCTCGGGCTCATGGTATCGGCGAGCGCCGCACGGGCCCGGACCGCGCTCGTCGCGATTCTCCTCGTCTGGATCTTTTTCCAGCTCGTGATCCCCAGGATCAGCGACATGGTCGCCTCCGTCCTCTACCCGATCAGGACGGAGACCGTTGTTTCCATGCAGAAGTCCCTCATCGTCAAATCGCTCGACGAGGAAAAGGCAAGGCTGCTCGGCAAGCAGTACGAGACGATATTCGGGAAGGGGACTCCGTTCACCACCGACCTGCCTCAGGGACCGGCGCTCAATGAGTGGACCGCCTTTAAGAACACCACCGACCAGCAGTACCGGGACAGGAAGGCCGGGCAGCTCCGCCAGCTCGAGGATGCCTACCGGAGCGAGAAGCGGACACAACTGTCCATAGCGGGAAGCCTCTCCCTCGTATCCCCGAGCGCGGCGTTCACCCGGTTTCTCACGGATCTGTGCGGAACGGGGGAGATCGACAAGGAGAGATACCAGGCCGCCGTCAACGCCCACCAGCAGACGCTGGATGCCGGGCTGTACAGTCACGTCAACAAGACCACGCTGATTCTCCCGGGAGGCGGGTCAGGCAGCTCCTCCTCGATCGACAAATTCGTCGATCTCAAGACCCTCCCCGGGTTTTACCTAACCAGGGCTGCGTTTGCCGAAGTCGTCGCCGGCAACGCGGGGAGCCTCATCTCCATCGCGTTCTGGCTGGTGGCTCCGTTTGCGGTGGCATACGTGAAATTTCTCAGGTACGATGTCCGCTGATTCCGCCCAACGAGTGTTTTGTACCCTCTGCCCCCGGGGAGGGGTGGACTGACACATAATCTAGGAGCGAGAGATCCATGATACAGGCAATCGATCTGACAAAGCGCTACGAGGACGGGCTTCTCGCACTCGACCACCTCAACATCAACATCCAGCCGGGGCAGATATATTGTCTCCTGGGGGCGAACGGCGCCGGGAAGACCACGACGATCAACCTCTTCTTCAATTTCATCGAGCCCACGAGCGGGAAAGCCCTCCTCAACGGGAAGGACTGCACCAGGGAGCCTCTCGAGGCGAAGCAATACGCCGCCTATGTCTCGGAGAACGTCATGCTCTACGGGAACTTCACCGCCCGCCAGAATCTCGACTTCTTTACAAAGCTTGCCGGGAGGAAGAACCTCTCGAAGGAAGACTACTACATGGTGATGCGCCAGGTCGGGCTTCCCGAACGGGCGTTCGAACAACGGGTGAAGACGTTTTCCAAGGGGATGCGCCAGAAACTCGGGATCGCGATCGCGATCCTCAAACAGGCTCCCGCGCTGCTCCTGGATGAACCGACCTCGGGGCTGGACCCGAAAGCCGGCGCAGAATTCGTCGAGCTCCTGCTCAGGCTGCGGGGCGAGGGGAAGGCCATTCTCATGTCGACGCACGATATCTTCAGAGCAAAGGAGATCGCCGACGTCGTCGGCATCATGAAGGAGGGGGTCCTCATCATGGAGAAGACGAAAGAGGACCTGAAGTACGAGGACCTGGAGAAGCTGTACCTGAAGTACATGGAAGTGAGCTGACCGCCGCGATGATCCTGCACATTGTCCGCAAGGAGCTTCTTGTCAACCTCCTGAGCATGCGCTTTCTCGCGGGGTTCATCGTCAGCGCGCTGATGATGGGCATTGTGGGGTATGTCCTCGTCGAGGACTATGCGGCCAGGGTCCAGAAGTACCTCGCCGACGTGCAGGAGCACCGGGAAGCTCTCGCGCAGACGAAAGTCTACTCCACGATCGCCGTCGTGGTGGACATCCCCCCTTCCCCCCTCTCCGTCTTCAGCAGGGGCTCGCAGGATCTGCCGACTTCCGTGCTCGTGTCCCCCTATCATACCCCGTCGCTCATCGACGAGGGGGGAGGGACCGCCACCATCGGCCTCTCGGGCACAAGCAGTCAGCCGGGAAACCCCCTGCTCAGGATGTTCAGCTCCATCGACCTCGGGTTCGTCATCAGCACGATACTGAGCCTGTTCGCCGTGCTTCTGGTTTTCGACAGTTTCAGCGGCGAGCGTGAGCAGGGGACGCTCAAAATGCTCCTGAGCTCTTCCACCGGGCGGGTTCATCTTTTTGCGGGGAAGTTCCTGGGTGCGCTCCTGACGCTGGCGATACCGCTCACCGTCGGGTTTCTGGAGGTCATGCTCCTGTGGGCCCTGCATCCCGCACTGTCATTCGGCGGTTCCGTCTGGGTCAGCACAGGGCTTATCTATCTCTCCTCACTTATGTTTCTCTCGGGGTTTCTCTCGCTCGCGCTCCTGCTTTCCCTCTATGCGAGAGAATCATCATCCTGTCTCATGTACCTTCTCCTTGGATGGGTGACGGTTGCCGTCGTCATCCCGGCAGGAGCGGAATTCATTGCAGACTCCGTGCGTCCACGCGGCGACCGGGAGAACATGCTGAGCGAGTCTGCGAATGCGAGGAGGGAGTTCCTGAAGGTCTACGAGAGCATCGAGTACCGCCAGATCGGTTCGTGGAATAATGTGAGCCTGGATCCGTTCGCCGGTGAATCCTTCCTGGGGATCACGCAGGAAGAGGCCCTCAACAGGCTTGCATACAACCGGAAGGTGGTCCCGATGAAGTTCCGGTACGCCGAGGAGCGCTATCGTGCCGTCGAATCATACGCGCAGTCCCTCCGGAGATGGGGCCGTACGCGGGACAACCTGATGCGCCCGTCGCTCTGCGTCGTGTACAATAACGTCGTGAAGGCGATTGCCGGGACGGACATTGACAGCTTCGATGACGCCGTGCAAAGGGCACGACTCTACCGGGGGGCGATGATGGCGTACCTCGAGCCAAAGTCGGCAACCCCCGAGTGGTTCACACGTGTATTTGAATATCCCGACGTCCAGCCGACGGAGAGCAATCAGAGGTACTGGCAGAGTCTCATCGAAAAGCAGGGAGAACGGGCCGTCGAGAAGATATTGAGCTGGGACCGGGTGACGGCGCTCGACCTTGCCTCGATGCCCTCTCCTGCCGTCGGCGCCCCCGAGTCGGCAGAACGGGCAGCGCACGCGCTGCCGGACGGCGTGATACTCTTTGCGAGCTGCCTGCTTTTCATCGCCCTGTCGATCATACGCGTGCTCCATTATCCACTGAACTGAACGGCGTCTCTCGCCGGCGGAGCGGGTTATGTTGTGGACGATTGTGAAGAGAGAACTCCTGGACCACGTGATGAGCCTCCGCTTTTCCGCGCTGTTCGCGCTGACGTTTCTGCTTATGACCACGGCCATCCTTGACTTCTCCTCCTATTACGCACGGGAACGACGCGAGTACCCATCGCACGTCGAGGGCTTCGTGAACGATGAGGGGAAGGTGAACCTCGGGATGATCGCCTGCCAGGGAGGGACCACCGTTCGTGCGATCCCTTCGCCCCTCGGGTTTCTCTTCGCAACGGGGGAACGTGAACTCCCCAACCAGGCGGTGATGGCGCTTCACGGGCTCTCGTCGCTCGAGAGAGCGACGGAACCGGGAGACATCATGAACGGATCCGGCGCAACGGACTGGACGTTTGTCGTCACCGTCCTCCTGAGTTTTGGGGCAGGATTGCTGACCTACAAGAGCATCTCCGGGGAGCGTCGGGACGGCACGCTCACACTCGTCCTGGCCAATCCGGTTTCCAGGGCAACCGTGCTTGCGGGAAAATACCTGGCTGCGCTCGCCGCGCTCTCCACGGTGTTCATCATCTCACTCCTGGCCGGCGTGATACTCCTTGAGATGCTGGGGACAGTGCACCCCGGCGGGAGCGACTGGATGAAGATCGGACTGTTCGGACTCCTCAGCATCATATTCCTTTCGGTGTTTGTGCTGACCGGCCTGCTCTGTTCGGTCTTCACCAGAGGCCCGGTCCTCTCCGCAGTCGCGTTCCTGTTCACCTGGATGGCTCTCGTTTTCGTGATCCCGAATCTGGGGGGCATACTCGCCGGACTTACGGGCACCGTTCAGACACCGCTCCAGATACATGAGGCCGCAAGGACAATCCCCGACAGGTACACCCTGACATCATCCATGAGCGCTGACCAGGTCGCCTCCGTCAAGCTCGAGAGGGAGAGCGCACGGGAGCAACTGCTCCTGGAGTACCTTCGCTCCCTCGTGCACCAGGTCGACCTCGGGCGCGACCTGACGCGGGTGTCCCCCGCATCCCTTTTCTCGTCCGCCGCCGAACGCATCGTGGGGGGCGGGACGTTCCGGCTTACGCGTTTTGCTGACAACGCCGTCCGGTACCGTCAGGGGTTCCTGCAGGCGGTCATTGAGGCGGACAGACATGACCCGAAAAGCGAACACCGGTATGTCCCCTGGTGGTGCGGCGGCAATCATTTCTCAACTCTGACTATGGACCCGGGTCCGGCGAAGGAGTTTCGTGACGTCCTGCCGTCAGCCGGGGAGGGCTTTGCCGCAGCCTCGTGGGACGTATTTCTCCTCGTCCTGTACACGGTCCTCGCATTCGCGGTCGCTTTCTGGCGATTCGCCAGGCAGGATGTCGCACCTGTGCCGGGAGCCTGAGATGATCTGGACCATCGCACGCCGGGAATTCCTTGAGTACCTCAAGTCGCTGAGGTTCCTGATAGGATTCCTTGTGACGATTGCACTGGTCGCGCTCAGCACGGTAATCAACGTGAGCGACTACAGGGAACGTGTTTCCGATTACTCCACCGCAAAAAAAGAGATGGCAGGGGATACATATCCCCTGATAGTCTACAGGCCGCCAGAAGTCCTGAGCACGCTCGTGCAGGGACTCGACAGGACGCTCGGGAACCGGGCGTCCATGACCCCGGCGAGGATCCCGGCCAGGACATCCGGGTACATGGAAAATTATGCCAGCCAACACCACCGTTTCGTCGCCGGGTTTTCCACAGTCGATTTCGCTTTTGTGGTCCGGATCATCCTGAGCCTGATTGTGATATTCCTGGCGTACAACTCCGTCGCGGGGGAGAAATCCGCGGGGACACTCCGGCTGATCCTCTCACACCCCGTGCCACGGTATGCAGTGCTCCTGGGAAAATTCGCAGGAGGCCTGATGCTGGTTCTTGTCTCCCTGTTCGCCGCAATGATCGTTGCACTCCTCATTCTTATCACACACCCGGCCGTGACGCTGACCGTCTCCGACTGGATCAGAATACTGGGGATGGGATTCGTCTCGGGACTCTATCTCGCGACGATATTCGCATTGAGCATTTTTGTTTCCGTCATTGTCAACCGTCCCTCCACATCTCTTCTCATACTTCTCCAGGCCTGGATATTCGTGGTTGTCCTCTACCCCGCGGGGGCCCTGATCTTCGCCGAACACTGGCGTGCGCTCCCCGGAGAACCGGAACTTGAGGACCGTAAAAAAGCTGCGTTTCAACCCTTCGAGAAGGAGTATGAAGAGGTCCGGAAGGCCTTCGGAGATTCGCTCCATCTCACGGGGTCGGTACCGCAGGACATCGATCTGCGGAGTCACGATCTCGATATCAGGAGGGGGAAGTCGGATCACGCAGTCGACGCTCAATTGGCCGGCGAGCAGAATGAACAGATGCGGCTGGCCGAGTCGATTGCGATATTTTCTCCGGCGGCGCTGTACGATCAGGCAATGGTTCGTCTCGCACGGACAGGCGCGGAGGAATTTGATAGATTCCTGGAGGGGATCCACCGCACCTGGAATGATTACACGGCAATTATGCGATCGTTCATCACGGATCCTGAGAAACGGAAAACGACACATATGCCGGAATTTACTGCCCCGCGGGAATCAGACGAAGAGAGTTTCATCGCGGTGGTCCCGCAGGTAATTGTGATGCTGTTTCTCCTCATGATCCCATTCATGTCGGCACACGCAAAGTTCAATGCGAAGGACGTGAGGTGACGCCGTGACCACGATTATAAGAAAAGAGATACTCGACCACGTAGAGAGCCTGCAGTTCCTCATACTGCTCCTTCTGAGCCTGGTTCTGTTTCTGGCGAACGGCCTCCTTTTTGCCGACAGGTACGAACAGCAGGCGACCTGGTACAGTAAGACAATCACGGCTCTCCGGGAGAAACCAAGCACAATCTCCACCGAGCTCTATCCCGAGCCGGCGCAACTCGCCTTCATCGCTGAGGCAGGTGACAATCAGGCGCCGGCTGGGTACACTCTGGGTCAGATGGGGGTCCTCAGGCCTTTGCCGACCGGGCCGCGCAATTTCAGACTGCCCGTTGTCCCGGACCCCGATTGGTCCTTCATCATCAAGGTCATTTTCAGCCTGTACGCCATACTGATCGCCTATGATGCCATCGCGGGGGAAAAGGAGAGCGGAACGCTCCGCCAGTTGCTTTCAGGACCCCTCGGCAGGACGCGACTGCTGATTGCGAAGTACGTCGCTGTGATGGTCACGCTCGCGATACCGCTCCTGTGCGGGATGGTCGTCAGCCTGATCACCGTTTCAGTATCCGTGCCCCGGGTACTCACGCCGGCCTTTTTGTCCGGCAGCATCCTGACATTTTTCCTCGCATCGGTGTACCTGTCCCTGTTCGCATTTCTCAGCCTGTTTCTTTCCTCCCTCATTCACAATTCCTCCCTGGTGCTCCTGACCCTCCTCGTAGTGTGGATCTTCTTCACGATCATCATACCGAATACGGCCGGAATCCTTTCGGAAGAGGTTTCCGACATTCCGAGTGAATTTTCGATCGCGAAGGAACTGGGTCCCTCGATCCAGAAACAGATCTGGAGCAAGATCGGGATACTCAGAGGGATGGCGGAGAAGGGGGAGATCAAGACCGAAGAAGAGTTGAAACGCCGGACCGATCAGGCGTTCGCCGAAGGGCAGCAGAGCCTGATCTCCTATTATGACTCATACGAAAAGGCAATACGCGGGCGTGCAGCGGTCGCCCGAACACTCTCCAGGCTGTCTCCCACGGCCCTTTTCGAGTATGCCGCCGAGGACATCACCGGGACCGGCATTCACAGGGAAGAGAGGTTCCTGCGGGAGGCGCGAGCGTATTCCGAAGTGTACGACCGTTACATCCTCGGCAAGACCGGAAAGCTTGTGGGAACATCGGGTTGGGCATTCGGGACATTCATCGATGTCAACGGGAAAGGGGTCTTCATCGGGTCACCGCGTCCCGAGGAATACTCCGGGGACAAGTCCGACTTCCCCCGGTTCGCCGAACGACCCCAACCGGCCGCAGAGGGCATACAGGAGGCCCTGATGGATTCCGCCGGCCTGATCCTCTGGAACGTGGTGCTCGCCATGCTGGCATTCGGCGCAGTTATGAGGAGCGACGTGCGATGACCGACATCGTGAAGAAGGAACTACTCGAAAACCTGGCCACATACCGGTTCTATGTCCTTACCGGGCTGATGTTCACATTGATGCTGATCAGCATCATCGTGTCCTACGGCGACTACCACCTGCGTGTGGAGAACTACAACGTGCTCCGCCCCGCCGCACATGTGACGGACAAGATCATCCTCCCGCCCGAACCGCTCTCCATATTCGCGAAAGGGCTCGACGCGAACGTCGGCAGGCTCTACGAGCTCGGAGCCCTCGGCGTGCAGGTGCAGCCGAACCAGCAGTCCATCAACCGGCTCTCCTCGCTTTTCAGCATCCCTGACATGCTTTTTGTCATCAAAGTTGTCCTTGCACTGATCGCGGTCCTCTCCGCGTTTGATGCCGTCTGCGGCGAGAAGGAACAGGGGACATTGAAGCTCATGCTCGCCGGCCGGACCGGGAGAGCCCCGGTGCTCCTCGGAAAACTCGCCGGAAGATTCATTCTGGTCTTCCTCCCGTTCATCATCCTGTTCCTGATTGCATCGATCGTCGTCTCGCTGCTCCCGGATGTCGCGGGAGGGACGGAGTACTGGCGCAGGCTTGCGGTCATCGCCTGTGCCTCGGGGCTCTACGCAGCGTCTTTCGTCGCGCTGGGGACACTGGTTTCCTCACTCGTCAACAGAAGCTCGACATCGGTGATGCTGGGGCTGGCCCTATGGGTTCTGCTCGTCTTCGTGGTCCCGAACCTGGGTGTTACGGTCGCACAGTCGATCGGCGATGTCCCGCCGTCAGACAGAGTTGAAATGCAGAACCGGCTGGCCTCCATTCACTCCATCTACGAAACGCAGCAGGTGATGAAGAACGCCAGGGAGAAGGACTATTCGCGGATCATGTTTCAGATCAGGGAGGCGAACGTCCATCTCTTCGAGACATACAGGCCGCAGCTCGACCGGCTCATCGGCCTCACAAAAGCCCTCGTCCGCATCTCCCCCTCGGGAGCGTTCGCGTTTCTCATGACGGAGATGGCGAATACCGGAATCGAGAGGGACATTCAGGTCAAAGATGAGATCTGGATGTACATCGACCGGAACTTCAAAAAGTTCGGGAAACTTGAAAAGGGAGAGGTGGAGCATTTTCAATTCCGGCCTGCATCGTTCGGCGAGCAGGTCTCCGGCGTCGCGCTGCCCGATGCACTGCTGCTTCTGTTTGTTCCTGCAGCGCTGATCGGGCTCGCGATCGGAGCGTTCATGCGTTATGATCCCCGTTGAACGCGAGGCCATGTCCCGACACCCTGTCGATATGATGCGGAATCGAGGAGGACATCCATGCTCGGGCTTGTGATACGGAAGGAAATACAGGAGAACTTTCTGAACATCCGGTTCATCGCATCGTGCGGGATCTCCCTCCTCCTCATGATCTCATCCATCGCGATTCTCACGCGCAGCCACGAGGACCAGGTAACGGACTACAGGAGCCGCCTCCAGCAGCAGGATGAATTCATCGACCGTTTCGGACACTTCAACCGGTTGGGCTGGATGTCGACGCAGCACCGGGGGCCTTCAACCCTCCAGGCACTTGTCCTTGGGATTGACAGGGAGGCCCAGCAGGACAACTTCATCAGCAACCCTGTGCCGGTCCTCCTTTCCCGTCTCGATTTTGTCTCGCTGGTCACCGTCATCATGAGCCTGATCGCCATCATGTTTTCGTACAACGCCATCAGCGGCGAACGGGAGGCGGGGGTCCTGAGGCAGGTACTCGCCTCAGGCGTCCCACGGAGGACGCTGCTCGTGGGGACGTTTCTCGGCGGTCTCATCAGCCTGATCGTCCCTTTTACAATCAGCGTGCTGGCGGGGATGCTGTACCTCGCGCTGAGCCCCGCGCTTCAGCTCAAGTCCGTCGATTTTGGCATCCTCGCCCTGCTGCTTGTTCTTTCCTGGTTCTACGTTTCGGTGTTTTACGGCATCGGGCTCCTCTTCTCCGCACGCTCACACACATCGGCACAGGCCATACTGAAATCCCTGTTCGCCTGGGTGATGCTGGTTCTGATCATTCCGAACGTCAGCCCCTTCCTCGCAGCGCAGTTCTACCCCATCCCGTCCGCGGCGAAGATCAATCAGGAGCAATACATGATCGTCGATCGTGAACGGGACGAGATCGTCCGTAAGCGTCTCCGGGAAATGACCGAGACAACATACGCTGATCTGCGTCCGGTCGTCGGCCTTCCCCGGCACGAGGTGGAGGCCGCACTGAAGTCCGATCCATCGCTCAATGAACGGTACCGTCAGTATGCGAAGGAATGCGACGACATCATCGCCGCGGTCAACAAGGATCAGCGGGCGAAGGCGGAGAAGATCGGCGAGGTGTTCGAGAAGCGATCGCAGACCCAGGAGGAACTCGCGAGAGTCCTGACGTCCGCATCCCCTCTTTCGAATTTCGTGCTCATTGCAACGGACCTGACTGAAACGGGAATCGAAGCCGACAACCACTGGCGGAGACAGAGCGGTGAGTACGAGAGGGCACTCGGAAAGTATGCCGATGCAAAATACAGATCGGAGGTTGAAAAGAACCCCGCCTACGATTCCAACGACTACCTGGATCTCCGCGGCCGGCCGCGGTTTCAATACATGCCGGCCGGGATCCTCGAGAGAATTGAACCGGACCTCCCCCAGTGGGGGGTATTGACCGTGTTCACCGTTATTTTCTTTACAGCGGCATTTGTGAGCTTCCAGCGATATGATGTACGTTAACAGGGAGGGTCGATGAGAACGAGACGCTGGCGGGGGATCATGTGCCTGGGCCTGGCATATCTCTGCGCGCACGTGGCCGAGGCGCAGATGCTCTATAACCCGAACGACGAGAGATTCAAGTCGCTCTACCTGGAGAAGACGCAGAGCGACTACAGGATGCAAAAGCAGGATTTTCAGCGGCAGAAGCTCCTCCACGACAAGGGACTGATTTCGGAGAGGGATTTCAGCCAGTCCGAAGCGTCGTTCAAGGCGGCACAGATCACGTACCAGCAGGCCATTCTCTCGCTGGCCTTCGAGCAGCCCCATATCACGATCGACAACGGGATAAAGTACCAGGGGAAAGACGGGAAAAAGCGTGTCCGCCTTACAATGCGGAACACTACCGGGGGGCTCATCGAGGGGAGAAAGATCGAGCTCGAAGATTTCGAAGGGATAAGGACGGACCGGATTGCAAACGTCTATGTCTCGCTCCTCAACGACACAAAAGCGATCGTCAGCAAGCC